>CALBIN010000176.1 GCA_937893275.1 uncultured Opitutia bacterium
GCCTAATGGGGCACAGTTCATCGGAAGAAAACGTGGATCGATTTCTCGCCGCCCTCAAATCTCTGCTTTAACCGAATGCCCCGACCCCGCATAGCGGTGACCATGGGTGATCCTGCCGGGATCGGTCCGGAGGTTTGTCTGCATCTTCTCAACGACTCTGCTATCAAAGATATTGTTGAGCCCGTTGTTTTCGGAGATGCCTGTGTCCTAGAGAAAGCTGCAAACGAATGCGGACTTAAACCGCCGGCCCAAATCGTCAAAAGTCTCGCCGATGCCGAGGGTCCCTGCGTGTTGGACCTTGGGGTCATCTCAGTTGACGAATATGAGACGGGAATCATCAACGCAGCCACGGGTCGGGCAGGCTACAGATACGTCACTCAGGCAATCGACAGCGCGCTTGCCGGTGAGGTGAATGCGGTCACTACCGGCCCACTCAACAAGGAAGCCCTCAAGATGGCCGGTGTCTCCTACCCCGGTCACACGGAAATCTTTGCAAACCTCACTGATAGCGAACGAACCTGCATGCTACAGTACTCCGAAGAGATTCGTTGCGTCTTCGTGACCACGCATGTTGGTTACGCAGAAGTTCCCGCACTGCTTACGGAAAAGCGTATCCTCGACGTCATTGAACTTTGCGAGGAGGCCATCCAGCGTATTCGTGGAAAGAAACCTCGACTCCTTTGTTGCGGACTCAACCCACACGCCGGCGAGAACGGTCTCTTCGGCCACGGCGAGGAAGAACAGATTATAAGCCCCGCATTGGATGCAGCACGCGAACGCGGCATCGACATCACCGGCCCCCTTCCGCCGGATACTGCATTCCTTCCTCAACGACGCAAGGAATTCGACTGCGTAGTCTGCATGTACCATGATCAAGGTCATATCCCGTTGAAAGCTTTGGCTTTTGACAATGCCGTCAACATCACGCTCGGACTCCCTGTCATCCGCACCTCCGTCGACCACGGCACCGCCTTGGATATCGCAGGAAAAGGCATTGCCAACCCGAACAGTTTGTTCGAGGCAGTCAAACTTGCCGTACGACTTTCGAGTAAATAATCCTAATCACTCTCTGTTCTCTTCCATCCGGGAAGAGGGATGTAATCAGGAGTGACGGAGAGCCTCAATAGGGTCGAGAAGGGCGGCTCGGCGGGCAGGATACAAGCCAAAGATCAACCCAACGGTAACCGACAATCCGAAAGCCAGAATGACCGACCATTCGGTCACGATCGTGGTAGTCTCCAGGATATTGTGCCGAAAGGCGGCAAACAACCAGCCCCCGATCACCCCGACGCAACCACCGAACAGGCAGAGCATGAGCGTTTCCACGAGAAATTGTATGGTAATGTCTCTACGGGTGGCGCCGAGAGCACGACGAACACCGATCTCGCGGGTTCGCTCAGTCACCGTGGCCAGCATAATGTTCATAATCCCTATTCCGCCGACGAGTAATGAGATGCACGCAATGTAAAGAAGCATACGAGTGTCACGGGCCTTTTGTTTTTGCAAAGCATTCAGCTCCCGAATAGGCACCACGATTTCAAAGTCGCGTTCGTCTCTACCGGCACGTAGCGCCTCGTGGATCAATGGGAGAGAGGACAACACCTGTTCAACGCTTTCGAACTCCACCCGGATTTCCGTGAGTTCCACGGCTTCCAGCTTCAGATTGCCTACACTTCGATCAACGTTCTTGACGCCATACAGGGCATTGAAGGTAGAAAGCGGAACATAAACGTTGGCAGTAATGGTTCGCCCAAGGGAATCGGCTAGTTGAGGCAATTTTTCGGCGTCCACTCGTTCTTGCAGCACACCCTTTACCTGAAAAACTTGGGAGGACTCGTAACCGCGCACGACAATCTTTTCCAACAAGGGATTGTGCCCGGCAAACAATCGCTCAGCCAACGACAAGGAAATGACGCAGGAGGAAACCTTGCTGTTTTCCTCCTCCTCGTTGAGAAACTGCCCAACAACCATCTCGGCCTGGGTAAATTCGGGATAGTATGGAAAAGTACCGATAAGCTGGCAGTCAACTTCACGCACACCATGAACTGCGTTCATTCGTTTGGTTAGCATGGGAAGTACTCGCTTAACGCCCGGCACCGTTTTCTTGATTTGAACGGCATCCTGACGTTTCAACCCGTAAACCGCCATCCATCGCCGAAAAAAGCTCTCCCAGTTGCCATGCATTTGGGTCCGCATCGAAGGCGGTTTAATGCTACGGATGATGACGTTTTTTGCCCCCAAGCTCTTGATCGCTTCTTGGGCATCATGACTAGCGCCTTCACCGATCGCCACGAGCGTGATTACCGCCCAGACGCCGATAATCATTCCAAGCATGGTGAGCATGCTACGAAGCTTGTGCAGACGCAGGCTTTTGAATCCGACCTGTATGATGCGAATGAAAAAAAATCCCCTCATTAATCTATGCGTGCCGAAGGGCTTCGATAGGATCAAGCTGGGCTGCTCGCCGAGCCGGATAAATGCCGAACACCAAACCAACGGAAACGGATAGACCGAAAGCCAGAATAACCGACCATTCGGTCACGATAGTTGTGGTGTGCATAATGTTGTGACGAAAAGTGGCGAACAACCAGCCCCCAACTACCCCGATTCCACCACCGATCAAGCAAAGGATGAGAGTTTCCACAAGAAACTGGAGGGTGATGTCTCCCCGAGTGGCGCCGAGGGCACGTCGCACGCCAATCTCTCGCGTCCGTTCGGTCACTGTGGCGAGCATGATGTTCATGATGCCGATCCCGCCGACCAGAAGCGATATGCATGCAATATACATCAGCAGGCGAGTGTCGCGGGCCTTTTGAGCTCGAAGGGTGTTCAGTTCGTTAATCGGCACCTGTATTTCGTAATCCACTTTTCCGTTGCGACCCTTGTCGAGGGCATCCTTGATCAAGTCCATAGCTGGAATCACTTCCTCCACGCTTCCAAACTCCACACGAATTTCAGTCAGGTGTACTACCTCCGAGGAAACACTGCCCACGCTGAGGTCGATGTTCTTGACCCCATAGAGCGACTTGAAAGTGGAAAGCGGAATGTAAACGTTTGAGGAAAGCGTCTTGCCCATGACATTTGAATTTTTGGGTAATTTTTCGAGATCGGTTCGTTCCTCCAAAATCCCTTTCACTCTGAAAACTTGCCAAGATTCAAAACCGCGAACCGTTACGGTTTCCATCAGCGGATTTTCGCCGGCAAACAACTTCTTGGCCAAATCGTGAGAGAGTACGCATGAGTTTTCTCGGCGAGCCTCTTCAATCTCATTCACAAATTGCCCTGCGACGATCCGAGATTGGGTAAAGGAGGGATAATGGGGATAGGTTCCCACCAAGCGGCAATCCACGTTACGTTTACCATGCAACACGTTCTTGCGGTGGATCAGGATGGGCAACACTCTCTTTACTCCGGGCACCGTCTTGAGGATGCGGGCGGCATCTGCGTTGGTCAGTCCGTAATGCGACACCCATTGCATTTCGCCTTGAATTTGAACTTTATCCTCCATCGGCTTCATGCTGCGAATAATGATGTTGTTGGCCCCTAAAGCCTTAATGGCTTCCTGTGCGTCATAACTAGCCCCCTCGCCAATCGCGACCAAAGTGATAACGGCCCAAACCCCGATAATCATGCCAAGCATGGTGAGCATACTTCGCAACTTGTGCAGTCTCAGACTCTTAAAGCCCGCTTGGCCGACACGAAGGAAAGAAGACCCGCGCATGGCCTACTCGCTTAGGGTTCGGTCGACGGTTGGCACTTGGCGAAGATCCTGATCGATCAAGCCATCCTTCAGCCGAATCACTCGCTGGGCTCGCCCCGCGACAGCGTCGTCATGTGTAACCACGACCAATGTGCGCCCCTCGTGGTGAAGTTCGTCCAAGACATCCAGTATTTCCTGCTCGGTAGAGGAATCGAGGTTCCCCGTGGGTTCGTCGGCCAACAACATGAGAGGTTCGTTGACCAAGGCGCGAGCCACTGCTACTCGTTGTTGCTGGCCTCCCGAAAGCTGCATCGGGCGATGGTCCAATCGATCACCCAAGCCAACTTTCTTAGCCAATTTAGCACAATGGTCATAGCAATCCTTGATGTCCTTGCCTTGGTAAAAGAGCGGTAGGTGAACATTCTCCACCACATCGAGCTGCTCAATTAGATTGTAGGACTGAAAAATGAATCCGATGCGGGTTCCACGGATTTGGGAAAGTTCCTTGTCAGTCATTACTGCCACATCGTCCCCACCAAGAAAATAAGCTCCCGAAGTCGGTCGATCGAGACAGCCAAGAATATTGAGGAGAGTAGACTTTCCGGAACCGGAAGGTCCCATGATGGCCGTGTAACTACCTTCCTCGATCACGAAATCAAGACCGCGCAAGGCAGGAACTTGAACGGCTCCCAGATCGTACACCTTGCCGAGATCGCGAAGCTCGATGATGTCAGGCGAAGCCATTGCAGTCTCAATCAACGGGATCTAACAAAAAGATACAAAGTTCGGACTCTGTGCCGAGCCTGACTCAGACTCCCCCCGCAACTGAATCTTTCTCCTTACCATTCCGCTTGTCGGAAGAAGCCGACTTCTCTTTTTCAGGCGTAGAGATGTTTCTCTTCAAATCCAGTACTCCCTTGTTCACAACACCCTCCTCGAGGTTCAGGTTCTTGGCTTCGGAAAGCGGGGAAAGATGTACGAGTTCGCCTTCGCGTAGACCGAGATCGGGGTCAGACTCCTCTTTTATCGCGATGAATGTCTCATCGCTGTACTCGATGGTAATCGGTCGCCACTCATGCTTCTCGGTCTTGGGATCGAGGACCCAGCAACCTCTCTGCGACTGATCTTCGGTTATCATGCGAGTGGTCACGCATTGGTTCGGTACGCGCACACGTTGGTTTTCCCCCACCAAGTTGATTACTTGAATCTCTACTGTAACCTTCATTCCCTCAGCTACGTCGGACGGTAAGCCATTCGACTCATCGAGAGAAATCTCCCCCTTGAAGTAGGACTTGTCGGAATGTCCGCGCTGATTGTTGTCCACGTTTGTGCCCAACAGAGAAAGGGTTCCGGGCAAAGTAATATCCTCCACCTGCACCCAAGCTCTCATGTCTTTCTTCAACTGAGAGCGCTTGGCTTGGGGAACGCTGATCTCTACCTTCAATGACTTGCTCTTTGGGAGTTTAATGAGGTTTCTTCCACGATGCACTTGGGCGCCATTTATTATGGGCTCTCCTCTACCGTACCTGTGTTCGGACCAATAAACCACTGTGCCTGACTGAGGAGCATAGATCTTGGTATTGGCCATTTGTTCGCGCAGATCCTCGAGTTTCTCTTTTTCAAGTTCGAGTGTTTTCTGGGCGGTATAGACGGTGGAGTTGGCGTCGCTGAGATCCGCCTTGTTCTTCACCTTGGTCTTCTCAATGTTCACACTGGCCTCATCCACTGCCAATTGCTTCAAACTAAGCAGGGATACCCGATCATATTTCCTGTAGGCATCCAAGTCGACCTTGGCCATCTTTATGTTGTGGAGGGTCTTGGCCTTGGATGACTCCTCCCTCAACACCTCTACTTCAGACACGAATCCAAGTTCCTTGAGCTTGGTGTAGGCTTTGAGGTTTTTTTCGGCCAAGGTCACGTCCTTTTCAAAGTTGGCTATCATCCCCTCGAGATTCTGAACATAGTTTTTTACGGTACTATTTTGAGTCTTCTCTTGATCCATTTCGGCATTTTGAAGAGAGTTCTCCGCCACCTTCATGGCCAAGGCAGTGGAGAGCGTCAAAGTGGCTAGGTCGCCCTTAGCCCTGTTGAGGGTGTTTTCCGCCCTCTGGACGGCAATGTCTTGGGTGTTAATTCGTTCACGCAAACGAAGGGGATCCAGTTCCACCAAGAGATCGCCCGGGATCTCGATTTCTTGCCCCACAGGCAAATTGTCCCAGTCGAGGTCTAACTCTTTATTGAGGAGTTGAATGGAAAGAGAATTCTTTTTCTGCTTATCGGCAATGGACTTAATTGTATCTCCAGCCTTGGTCTCGTATATTGTATTACCCTTCACCTCAGTGCCTTCATCGACGATCGATTGGATGGTGGTTTCACCCTCTAGCTCGGACTTGAGGGTCACGACGTCGGTGGCAACAAGCGTGCCAGTCAACTTCACGGTGACGAGAAAATCAGCCTTCTTGGCCGTGTAATATTTTTCCTGACGCACCTTTTCCTCCTCGTCATTGAGAAGGCTACTAATCCAAAGAGCACCAACGGAAACGATGGCCAAGGCAATCAACGGCATCAAGAATTTGCGAGAGATAAAACCGTCTGTTCTTCGGCTTGAAGGGACTTTGCGTTTTTCAATCATAATTATTTTCCAAGTATTTGCTCAGGGGGGACTACGGCATCCAATGGCTGATCAGGCGCCGCTGGTTCTCCACCGGGCAAATTGAATTCCTTTAACCAGAACTCATCTTGAGTAGTATCTAAA
>CALBIN010000177.1 GCA_937893275.1 uncultured Opitutia bacterium
GCGGGTGGTGAAGGTACCGGCCCGGATGGGTTCGTGGGAGGCCACGGCGAAGGCTTTCATCTCGGCCAGAATTTTCGGGTGCTCGTCGGCCACGCTGGTGGTTTCGCTGACGTCCTGGTCGAGGTCGTAGAGTTCCCATGGTCGGCCCTTCCTTGGCTGGATGGCTTTCCATTGGCCTTTGCGTACGGCGGTCTGGCTGCCGTATTCCCAGTAGAGCATGTCGCGCTTCTCCTGCTTGTGGCCGACGGCTTTTTCGCCGAGCATGGTGGGGAGTATGGATATGCCGTCGACGTCGTCGGGGGCTTTCCCTTGGCAGAGCTCGGCGAGGGTAGGGAGCACGTCGGGTTGGTAGAATATGAGGTCGCTCACTTGCCCGGCCTTTATCTTGCTCGGCCAGCGGACAAGGTATGGGATGCGGAGTCCGCCTTCGTAGAGGTTCCCTTTGCCGCCGCGGAACTCGACCTTGGTGCGCGGGTTGACGTTGGGGCCGAAGAAGCCGCGGGGGTGTTCTTTGCTGCGGAAGCGGTCCTGCCCGCCGTTGTCGCCAGTGAAGAACACGATGGTGTCGTCCTCCAGTTTGAGTTCGCGGAGCAGTTCGAGCACTTGGCCGAGGTTGTCGTCCACCATGGTGACCATGGCGGCGTAGTTCTTTACGTCCTGGGGAATCTTGTCGTCCTTGATCCACTTTTCTCCCTTGTAGCGGCGCCAGGCGGGGTCGTCCTTGGGGATGTCGTACATGCCGTGTGGCGGAGTGACGGGAAGGTAGCAAAAGAATGGCTTGTCCTTGTTTTCGCGGATGAACTTGAGGGCTTCCTCCATGATGGGGTACTGGGCGTGGGTTTCGCCGGAGCGCCCGCCGAGGTTGCCCTTCAATGGGACCTCCTCGCTGTTGCGTATGAGGTAGGGGGTGTAGAAAGAGTGGGCGTGTACTTGGTCGTAATAGCCGAAGAAAACGTCGAAGCCGTGCTTCTCGGGCACCCCGGTGGAGTCGCGTCCGCCGCATCCCCATTTGCCGAAACCGCCGGTTGCGTAGCCGACCTCCTTGAGGACGGAGGCTATGGTGGGTTCGCCCGCCCGCAGAGGGGTGCCGCCGTCGTTGGCCCGGACGGAGGCATGGCCCGCGTGCTTGCCCGTCATCAGATTGCAGCGCAACGGGGCGCACACGGGGGAGCCCGCGAGCGCTTGAGTGAAGCGTATGCCTTCCTTGGCGAACTTATCGACGATGGGCGTCTTGATGTACGGGTTCCCCATGTGGGAGAGCTCGTAGTAGGCGAGCTCGTCGGACATCAGGTACACCACGTTGGGCTTCTTCTTGGTGGCGAGGCCGGTCGCGACGCTGGCGAGGAGCAGGGAGATGATCGTTGGGAGTTTCATGGCTTTGGTTTCTTGGCGGAGAGATCGATAAGCTTGAGGTTACGAAACTTTATCCAGCCGGCGTGGTCCTCGGCACCGTAGGTCTGGAAGGCGATGGAGCCGGCTTCCTTCAGGTCGGCCCTTGGCTTGGGGTCGCTGTAGTCGACGATGGGTTGGTCGTTCAACCAGGCCCGGATCCGGTTGCCGACAACGAGCAGGCGCACCTTGTTCCATTGGTGGGGTTTGCGGATCTCGTCCTTCTCGTCTCCCTTGTCCAGCCAGTCGTCGAGGTAGAGGCCGACGTATTCCCCGGCCGCCCCGCGCCCCAGGTTCAACTGGTAGGGACGTCCCAGGCGCTTGGTCTTGGATCTCCTGAAGTAGATCCCGCTATTGTACTTGCCGTGCTCGTCGATCTTGTACTCCAGTCGCAGGTCGAAGTTCTTGTAGTTTCCTTTGCTTACCAGTATGCCACTGCGCTTTGAGTCACCGTCCTGACCACCCACGATGACGCCGTCCTCCACTCGCCACTCTGCCTTGCCCGCGGGTTCCCACTGGCTGAGGTCCTTGCCGTTAAAGAGGCAGTCTTGTTCGGTGTTCGCTTCGATGGAGAACGCGGGAGTTAGAAAAAGGAGGATACTAAAGGTTCTTAAATACATGCTTTGGGAATTGAAGAGGCGGCAAGGTATGCCCCTTGCTACCACTTTAACCAACCCCAATTGATCCCATCATGCAATTCCGATTCTCAATTAGGAAGGGTTTCAAAGGTATGATTCTAGGCATTCGTAAAGATGCGGATGGGCCAAAGACCCTAAAGCAGTTCCATGTGGAAGCGGACTTCCTCGCTCTCCCCAGACTTAGCCGAACAGCGGAAGGGGATTGCCGTCGCATATGGGTAACGGACGATCATCGCGATCCATTATCATTTGGCGGTGATCGATGCCTAATGCATGAAAGATAGTGGCGTGCAGGTCCGGCGGTCCGCATGGCTTACTTGCAGGCTTGGCTCCGATGGCGTCGGAACTGCCGTATGTCTGACCGCCTTCAATTCCTCCGCCTGCGAAGGCTACTGAATAACAATCAGGAAAATGGTCGCGTCCTGCACCGCCGTTTATTTTTGGCGTGCGTCCGAACTCGGTTAGCAAGACAACCAGAGTCTCTTCCAGCATTCCACGTGCCTTCAAGTCTCCGATGAGGGCCGTGGATGCCTGGTCAAGAGGGGGGAGCATATTGTTCTTGAGGCGGTTAAAGTTGTCGGCATGGGTGTCGAAATGGTCGCCCTTGGAGCCGTTGAGGTCTCCCGCGGCACAGTACACAGTAGATACGGGGACTCCCGCTTCCGCCAGTCTGCGTGCCGTAAGAACGCTCTGACCGCAAACGTGCATGCCATAGGTTTCCCTTGTCTTCGAGGATTCCTTTTCCAAGTCGAAGGCGTCGCGGGCCTTGGGGCTGAGCAGCATATCGAGTGCTTGCTCCCGCGAACGCAGAACGGCTTTGCTCTCTTCGTGCTCGG
>CALBIN010000178.1 GCA_937893275.1 uncultured Opitutia bacterium
GGGCGCCATCGCCACGCAATCATGGGCAAACACCCGCTACGGGCCGATCGGACTGAAGTTGCTGGAACGTGGAGTGTCCCCCGAGAAAGTGATCGAGATCATGACCGAAGCCGACGGCAATCGTGAGAACCGGCAGGTAGGCATTGTTTCCGTAGACGGCAACGCCTCTACCTTCACCGGAAAAAAGTGCCTGTCTTGGGCGGGAGGAAAAACGGGGAAGAACTATGCCGCCCAAGGAAACATCCTGACTGGACCGGAAGTCGTGGACGCCATGGCCGAGACTTTCGAGAAGATTGAGGGTGAATTGGCGGAACGTTTGATCGCCGCCTTGCGGGCCGGCCAAAAGGCGGGAGGCGACAAGCGCGGCAGGCAGTCGGCGGCCCTTCTCATCGTGCGGGAGGGTTGGGGCTACTCCGGCTTGAACGATCGATACCGCGACCTCCGGGTGGACGACCACCCCCACCCCATCGAGGAACTGGAACGCGTTCTCCGCATTCACAAAAAGATCTTCCCGTCACCCGTAATGAAAAAATCCCCAGACAAACGATGAATTTATTCGCGAGGGTTGACTTTCGACCAAGCATGCTTTTGGACAATCATTCATGAGAACGAACTTGCTCGAGCACCGATACGGAGAAAACGTGATCGTCTTCGACTCCCTGCACCTCAACACCCTGCTGACCGAACTCAGCTCCAAGGATACCTTCCAGCCGCAGATCAACCGAATCGTTCGGCGACTCTACTCCTCCCTCTTCTCACTTATCCTCGATAGGGAAAACGGAGACAAAGGCGTCACCGTCGACACCCGCATGGCGACCTTCACTCCCAAGGGGACGCTGCAAACCAAAGTTCTCGACGACCAAACCCGCTGGGTGATCGTCGACCTCGCGCGAGCCGGAATGATCCCGTCCGAGGTCTGCTTCGACGAGGCCAACGAAGTCCTCGACGCCACCCGGGCTCGCATCGATCACGTCTTCATCAACCGCAAGGTGGACGAGAACGAGCAAGTGATCGGCACCGACGTCTCGGGCAACAAGATCGGCGGCGACGTCGAGGACGCCTTGCTCCTGTTCCCCGACCCGATGGGGGCTACGGGTTCATCTATAGCCGACGCCATCGGAATCTATCGCGACCAAGTGGAAGGCACGCCGCGCAAGGTGATCTGCGCCCACCTGATAATCACCCCCGAATACCTCCGACGCATCACCACGGACTTCCCCGACGTCGCCGTCTACGCCTTGCGCGTGGATCGCGGTCTGAGCGAGGAGGAGGTATTGGCGACCATTCCCGGCGAACGATGGGACGAGGAAAAGGGATTGAACGAGTGCCACTACATCGTGCCCGGCGCGGGCGGCTTGGGAGAGATCATCAACAACTCCTTCGTGTAACGGAACCATTGCCCGGGCAAGCCGATCAACACCCTTAGAACGCCGCCGTGCTCTACTCATTCCTGGACCTCGCATTTCTGTTTGGGCATTCGGTCCTGATCGCCTTCAACCTGTTCGGCTGGATCTGGCCAAAAACTCGCCGCCTACATCTACTGAGCATCCTCATGACCGCAGCCAGCTGGGTTGCGCTCGCACCCTGGTTCGGACTCGGTTACTGCCCTTGCACCGACTGGCACTGGCAAATCAAGGAAGCCATTGGGCAAACCGACCTGCCAAACAATTACCTCACTTACCTCTTCGACACTTGGTTCGGCATAGAAATCACGGACACCATAGCCGAACGCCTAGCCTACCTCTGCCTCACCCCGGCTCTGGTTGTCTCGATCTACCTCAATCTTCGGGATCACCGCAAAGTAACTAGGCAAGTCGGTTGAGAGCCGAAAGATTCGCCGCGATCGCAATCAAGCTCCCTGGTAACGGGAATCCCATTCTGCAACAAAAGTTTGCTTCCCGTCTTTGCAATCAACCAAATGAAGTTCGCCGTCAAGGACTCCATAGATCGCCACCTGCTCGAACCTTCTCCCTAGCTCCAGCCCCACCGACCAATCGCACTCCACCAAGTAACCGGGTTCACGGTGGGAACCGTCGGGGGAACCTCCCGTCATCCGGAAATGGACGAGTCCCTTTACTTCCAGAAGGGCCGACAGTTCACGATCCAAGGATTCGTTCCTTTCCGCATCCACGATTTCTCCTCGCGGGTTGCAAGCCGTGACGATCACAAATGCCTCAGGCCAACCGGCAATGGGTTTCACTCCATGAAAAACAGCCTGCAAGAAAGCAGGTCGTTCATCGGCGGAAAGATAAGACTCATTCATGATCCTCGGAACATTTCTGTTCCAGTTGGTCGGGCATTTCGTTCTCGGCGAAGACGAAATACAATCCGAGCCAAAGACACTGGCAATAGCGATAGCTGATAATTGGCCAGATAACGGCACCTCCCAAGCCCAACCAGACAGACCAATCGCTGGGCAACCATTCGAGGCTCCAAACCACGAGAAGGGGAACAATCCAGAATCCGCAAATCAGCCCATAACTTATTGGAATGCCACCGATGAAGAAACCATCTTCCCGGCTATACTCGAGTTTGCACTCAGAACATTCCCCATGACGATGGAATAGGTTCTTGAGAATTGAACCGCACCCGCAGCGAGGGCAACGGTTCACCATGGTTCGACGAAGGTAAAGAAGATTCACTACAATTCAAGAGGGCAAAGCTATGGTTAAGAGTTTTCAATGATTTAACACCACACAGACAAGTGCAAAAATGCGAGAATCACTAAAGTTCCAGTCAATTGAGAATCAAGAAGATCCTCAACCCCAGGCACAGGGGAGAGGGCTTTTGCAACCCGCTCCCCCATCCTAGAGAATCGGGAGGCTGTACATTCAAAACAATCTCATTAGTGGACTACCAACGTCTTCCTTGGAACGAATCGCCATAAAGGGTGAAGCCGGTGCCTCCCATGTCTTCTCCCCTGACCGTCGCCGAAGGTTCATCGGGTTCCGTCGCTTCAACCGAGACCGCCTGGGGATCTATACAAATAGCCTCGGCCAGCCAGTGCTCCGCGGTTTTACCGTGCCCCGCATCCTGATGAAGGGAGTGCAGGAGCAAACGAAGCTCGACGACCTTGGGGAAGCGAGGCAAAGCCCTGACGATAGCCTTGGAGGCTTCCCACACGTCGAACAACTGGAAGGCGCAAAAGGACTCGAAGGTGACCCACTTGACCTCCGTCGGTTGAAAACGAGCCAGTAATTGCACGGTCTCATAGAGAGACTTCCAATCCTCGTTGCCCAAGTGGATTTCGAACCAGACCTCCAAGGCAATTTCGGTTTTCGATTCCGAGTCGGTAAGGGACGTGAGTTCCCGCATGCACTCTTCCTCCATCTCCAGCTTGCGATAACCATCCGCTCTCCAAATACGCCAGAAGGGATTAATGTTCTCTGCCGACATACTTACTACGAGTCGTGCCCAAAGGCGGCAGCGTGAACGATGGACTCGTCGACCAAGAGGGCATTCCCATGCGACTCACAGTTCTGCAAGCGCAAGTCTTCACCCAACCCAACGGACTTGAAGCGCTCCGTCTTCCATGAACTAATCTGCACGAGCAAGGCCTTGGCTTCTTTCGCGGATGGTTTCCCCGAAGACTCCTTTTTTTCGCGAAAAGCCTCCAGCGAATAGCTCTCGACAATCTTTTGGTGAACAAGCTTGTATGCATCTGCCCGCGAGAGAATTTCACAGCCCGAGAACTCCCCGTTCACGAAGATAACCACGCCTCGTTGCCCATCGACCAAAGGAAAAGCCTCGCGAAAAGCCCGCAAGTCGTCTTCACGTTGGTCGTATGCAGCCTTCATCGCACCCGTAGATGAATGCGAACCTAGGTCGCAATGATATTCATTAATATCCTCCCACACCTTCCCTTGATCCGAACAATAGGAGTTCGACTGTATCTTCAGGGAATGGGACACCGAACTGGATTTGCTGCTGCGAGCCGCCTTGGCCATCATGATCTTCGAATCCATGAACTTCTCCGACTTGTAGGACCAGCGCCCCTGCTCGGTACAGCTTACGGGAACGATCACCTCGGTTTGGCCGGCCACGAGCACGGTGGTGTTGAGCACACGATTTTGCTTCGCCCCGATCAATTCCTCGCCATCAAGCAGGAGCACGTTTTTGTCACACAGGTTGCGCACCTTTAGGTTGGGCACGCTTCCGCCATGATCGATCTCGGTTACCTCCAATAGGTCGCCCGCCAAGGCTTCGGTCATTGTGAGGTATTCGGGACCTTCCTCATCAGTCACTCCAACCAAAGGGGCAACCGACATGTTCTGATAATTCTTGAGCCTACCCACCTTGAGGGATTCAACCGCTTGCTCAATGGCCACAGCTTCCGTAATTTCCCTTTTACGTTTAGTCTTCACTATATTTGCCGGCTTGGGTGCCGAACCTTCACTCGATTTTTTTTCGTTCTTCTTCATCTTATTTTTATCCTCTCTGTTGTTCTCGTTAACTTGGGTATGGATCCTTAAGGTGGAGAGACGCCGATCCCGCAACCGAAGGCAAAGCTCGGAAACCAAAGACGACAAACCCCGCGGGAGATCACTCCCGACCGAAGGAAATCCAGGTGGAATCGATATGTGTTAGAAAGCGGAGCTCCTCGACAAGAAGAACTCCGGACCAAGCCCGAAAATCAAATTCCCCACACCCTGAAAAAATTTATAACCTACGCGAAGCAAATCCTCCGCAACACCAACAATCACTCTGTTTAACCAATCCTTTCTATTACCTTTGAAATAATGCGAGCGTCAATAATCGCGCAGCAAAACGCCCCTGTCAAATTTCCGAACGGTTTTTTTGAAATTTGTTCAAATCAGCTTCATTTACCGGGTCTGGTGATCTCGATTGGGACAATAAGCATTGTCTGTTCGAGTGCGTTTTGTCAGTCCTTTGGAGCAACAATGAAAAACTCGGAAGACGGAACAGACATCTCAAGGGAGATTGCCATCATCGGTGGAGGAGCCGCCGGATTTTTTGCTGCAATCACAACAGCGGAAGCAAATCCCAAAGCCCAAGTGACCATTTACGAAAAGGGACACGACTTCCTGAAAAAAGTAAAAGTGTCCGGCGGCGGTCGTTGCAACGTCACCCACGGTTGCTTCGATCCCGAAGATCTAGCCGCCCGCTATCCTCGCGGGTCCCGAGAACTGCGCGGGGCCTTTCATCACTGGCAACCCGTGGACACCATCGCCTGGTTCGCCGAGCGAGGAGTCGCCCTGAAAACGGAAGCGGACGGGCGCATGTTCCCCAAAACCGACGACTCCCAAACCATCATCGACTGCTTTATGGACACCGCCTACGATGCGGGCGTCCGGCTTAAAGGCGGTTCGGGACTGAAGAGCTTGAAAGCCCTCCCGGACAACACCTTCTCTCTGGAATTGGTGGACCAGACACTAGTTGCCGCAGATGCAGTCTGCATAGCATCCGGGTCACTAAAGTCATCGTCCCTCACCCATGCTATGGAGACCCTCGGTCATACGATCGAACCACTCGCTCCTTCCCTCTTCGCCTTCAACCTCACGGACAAACGCACGCACGAGCTATCCGGGCTTTCGGTGCAAAACGCCGGAGTCAAGGTACTGCCGAACAGTCCCGAGCAAATAGGCCCTATCCTAATAACCCACCGCGGATTGAGCGGCCCCGCAATCCTTCGGCTTTCGGCTTGGGAAACACGGAGATTGCAGGAGCTAAATTACCACTTCGAGATTGCTGTAAATTGGCTGGGGAAAAAGTCCAGAGATCAAGTTCGAGAACGTTTCACCAAATTACGAGAAAGGGAAGGAGAAACCTTGGTCAAAACCAAAATATTCGAGGAAATTCCTCGACGGCTTTGGGAGCGAATTCTGCAAGCTGCAAAAGTTCAAGACACAACTCAGTGGGCACAATTGTCGAAGCAAGCCGAAACAGTGTTGACCCAAGAGCTCACCGCCGCTCGATTCAAAGTTGTAGGCAAGACCACGAACAAGGAAGAATTCGTAACCTGCGGTGGCATTCGTCTCAAGGAGGTCGACTTTCGGCGAATGGAAAGCCGAATAGTCCCTAACCTCTTTTTCGCAGGCGAATGCCTGGACATCGACGGTATCACCGGTGGATTCAACTTCCAATCCGCATGGACTACCGGCCGGATCGCCGGATTAGCCATGGCGGAGTAACAAACCTTTCAACTCCGCCCGAAGCTGATCCGTCAGCCAAATTCGCGTCCGAGGCTTGCCACCGAGCCGGGGAATCGACAACTTTACCGCTCCTATGAATCGTTCCGCCATTTTTCTTCTCGTTGTCGCAAACTCGCTATTCGGTCAGCAGCCCCCTTACGACGTCTTCCCCGAGGCGAAACCTCCTTATCATCGGGTACGCTACGAAGCCTCCGAGCAACCCGGAAAACTGATTTTTCCGGTCAACTACACGATATGGATTCCGCCCGGCGTAAAAACCGTTAGAGGAGTCATCGTACATCAGCACGGATGCGGGGAAGGCTCCTGCAAGTCGGGCCTTACGGGAGCGTTCGACCTTCACTGGCAAGCTCTGGCCAAGAAACACGACTGCGCCCTCCTCGGGCCCTCTTACGAGCAACCGGGCAAAGCTGACTGCCAAATGTGGTGCGACCCACGAAACGGCTCCGGAGAAGCCTTTCTGAAAGGCCTGGCCGACCTCGCGACCCAAAGCGGGCACCCCGAA
>CALBIN010000179.1 GCA_937893275.1 uncultured Opitutia bacterium
AAGAACCTCTTGGAGATGCTCGAGGATCTGAAAAAATTGAAATGAAAAAAGTACTTATCATCGTGGGGGACGCATCGGAAACCCTCGACACCCTCTACCCTTTTTACCGGCTACAGGAAGCGGGCATCGAGCCAGTCGTTGCCGGTCCCGAAAAGAGGACCTACCAGATGGTCATGCACGAGGTAAAGCCAGGATGGACCATCACCAAGGAATGGGAGGGTTACACCATCGAGGCCAAGATCGCCTTCAAAGACGTCGTGGAATCCGAGTATGCAGGAATCTTTTTCTCCGGCGGACGGGCTCCCGAATACATTCGGGAGGACCCCGACCTCATCCGCATCACCCAATATTTTTTCGATAACAACCTACCGATCGCCAGCGTTTGCCATGGGGTGGAAATCCCCGCCCGGGCGGACCGGGTAATGGGACGGCGCATGGCCACCGTGCCCAAGTGCAAGTTCGATCTGGAAATTTGCGGGGGAACCTTCGTCGACGAACCCTGCGTGGTCGACGGCAACTTGGTGAGCGGGCGCACCTTCCACGACAACGGTCATTACTTCGGCAAGTTCATCGAGTTACTGGAAAAACAAGGCTGAACGCTTCAACTTTAGAAAAGCAATGCCCATGAAAGGAACTTTTTTTCTCATCGGATATTTGTTCGCGCTGCTTGCGGCCTTGGGGGCCACTGAGCTGCGCTTTGCTAAAATCTTCACCGACCATGGTGTACTACAGCGGGAAATGCCCGTGCCCGTTTGGGGATGGGCGCAACCTCAAACCGAAGTTCATGTCGAATTTGCAGGCCAAGCGAAAAATACTACCAGCGACAAGGCAGGCAAATGGATGATCAAACTCGATCCCATGAAGGCAAATACTCAAGGTCAGGAGTTGAAAGTCACCGCCGTCGGCACGTCCGTCATCCTAAAGGATATTCTCGTTGGAGAAGTCTGGTTGGCATCCGGCCAATCCAACATGGGATTCACAATTCCCAAGTCCACCCACGCGAAGGAGGCTCGCAAGGTCATTCCTCACACCCAACTCCGTCGGTTTAAAGTCGGATCCTGGCTGGCCGATGAACCACTGGAAGACATTGGTGCCGAAGGTGCATTCCAGGATAAGAAATGGCGAATGGGGGGTACAGCCCAGTGGCGTGTCGTTGATAATGAAAAATACGGGCTGGACTTCATCAGTGCCGTTGGAGCGTGGTTTGCTCATGAAATTCGGGTTTCTCAGCGCGTCCCTGTAGGTCTGATCGAATCGAACTTTGGTGGTTCAATGATCTATCCCTGGATGCCGATTGAAACCCTGGAAAGCAAACCTGAATACCAGCGTGATATTTTAACCATCTACCAAAAGCAAAAACTGGAGTGGCAGCAAAAGGTTCGTGAATGGGAAGCAGATCCGAATCGCAATCCCAACAGTCCACCCACCGAGCCATGGCGCCCCGCTTGTCTATACAATGGTCAAATTTCTTCGTTCGCTCCTTTTGCGATGCGCGGAGTGATCTGGTACCAGGGCGAATCCAGCCAGGGCAGAGCCGAATCCTACCGTAGACTGTTGCCCGATATGGTTACCGCGTGGCGCAAAGCCTTCCAAAAAGAAGATCTGGCATTTCTCGCCGTTCAACTCCCCGCTTATGGCAAAGTTCGCGACTCGCACTCCAGCCCCTTCGCGGAAATGCGGGAATCAGTTTCTCTACTGGAAACAATGCTGCCACACACCGCTTCGGTCGTCTCCACTGATTGCGGGCTGCCGGATGAAATTCACCCGCCGCTCAAGAAACCAATCGCGCAACGCCTGGCCCTGGCGGCGCGAGCCAAGGTTTACGGAGAAACCGATCTCGTCTGGAGTGGGCCGACCTTTCGCAGCGCTGAATTTCGCCCTAACAAAGCCACGATTCGTTTCGACCACGTCGGTTCCGGACTCGTGGCGAAAGATGGGCCGCTGGTCGGTTTTGCCCTCGCTGGTGTGGATCAAAAATTCCACGCAGCGACCGGAAACATCGTCGACAACACCGTGGAGTTGCAATGTGACGCGGTAATTGAGCCGGTTGCGGTGCGCTACGCCTGGCAGAGTTCGCCGATCGCTAATCTATACAATAAAGAAGGCCTGCCGGTCGGCACGTTTCGCAGCGATATTTGGAAGCTACAGACCCAGGCAATCATCAGGGATCCCCTGGTATTAAAAGAGGGCGGAACCATAGAGAAGCCCGCCATTTTTGACGGCCACGGCATGACAATCGATCTTAGCATCGAAGTGACCGATCACAAGTGGCTGGAGCAGGGCGATATCTGGACATCTCAACCGGGCCTGCTGGCGACGCACGGACTAAAGCCACGCATCGCCGCCCAGACTGCCGGTCTATTCGTCGAAGGAATACCGATCACCATCCCGCGAGATATAGAAAGCGAAAAACAGTTTGGTAAAGAAAAGAGATCGCGTTGCTACTTTCCACCCGACCAGCTTGAACCGGGCCAAATGGGCTGTAAAGACGACGGCAGTCTCTACTTCCGCTGGCCCAAAGGAGTATCCCCCAGCGTCACCAACCCCGCAGACCCTGCAACCGCTGCGCACTACAGAAGAGCACGTAAGAAACTCTACCTGCCTCCCAAAGCCGGCACCAACTGCGTTTCCATCGCCTGTTCCCACATCATCATCCGCAACCTCACGGTGAAATATGCCGGGAACGACGGCTTCAACATCCACGGCCATCGCAGAGGCATCCGGTTGGAAAACGTGCGTGCCCTATCCTGTGCGGACGAAGGGATTAGTGCCCACGAGACCACGGAAATGGAAGTCATTAATTCCGAAATTGCATGGAATGGATCCATCTCCGGTGGCGTAACCGGCGTCAACGATGCGGTCACTAGCTACCGCAACTGCATCGTCCACGACAACGCGGGGGCTGGATTCTCTTTCACCGGCAAATCCCACCGCGTCCACGATTCATTAATCTACAATCAAGAAAGAGCCTTCCAAGCGCACAAGAAAGTTGATTTCGAGGAGAGCGGAAACAGGATTAAGTAATTGTGATTAAAGGTTTCAATTTGGCATGGGTAATCCTGCTCTTGGTCTTCCCAGCTCAAGGAGAGACCAAGGACATTTGGTCGCTGCAACCGGTGAAACGCCCAGAGGTTCCGAACCCGGATGCTACGCTCACTGAAATCCGCAACCCCATCGATGCTTTCGTGCAAGAGCGGTTGGACGCCAGCAAACTGAAACCTTCCACCGAGGCCGACCGGCGCACATTGATCCGCAGGTTATCCTTCGACCTGCACGGCCTGCCGCCCAAACCGAAAGCGATCGAGGCATTCGTAGCGAGCAAGGATCCCAAGGCCTACGAGAAACTGGTCGACGAACTGCTCGACTCGCCCCACTACGGCGAACGCTACGCCCGGCACTGGCTGGACATCGCCCATTATGCGGACACCCACGGCTTCGAGCGCGACAAACTGCGGCCCAACGCCTGGCACTACCGGGATTACGTCATCCAGTCCTTCAACGAGGACAAGCCCTACGACCGCTTTCTGCAGGAACAAATCGCAGGGGACGCCCTCTGGCCTGACGACCAGGATGCCATCGTGGCTACGGGATTCCTCGCCGCGGGCCCATGGGACTTCGTAGGCCAATTAGAGACCAAAAGCCCCGTCCTCAGGAGGAGCGCCCGGGCCCTCGACCTCGACGACATGATTACCCAGGTCATGACGGCCTCCACCGCCATGACCATCAACTGCGCTCGTTGCCATGATCACAAACTGGATGGCATCCCCCAGGAGGATTACTACCGCCTGACGGCAGTGTTCGCCGGACTGAAGCGCCAGAAACGTACCATCAGCGAGTCCGCCCTTGAGAAATTCACTGCGGAAAAGAAACGGCTCGGCGATGCCATCGACAAGGCCCAGTTCGCCATCGGGGAACTACAGGGTCAAGGAGTGGACCTGGCCGACCTGGTGGGGGGAGGCAACGGCTTTGGCTCCGGACGCAAGGGTATCGGCTTGGACGCCCGTTCGGGTAAGTTGCAGGAACGCAACTTCGGTGACTTGGGTAATGTCAAGCCCGGCAACTACGCCAAATCTTCCTATGCTTTCATCGACGGCGTCTTCGTACCGGCCGAGGGTGAGACCAAGATCAGTTCGACCGACCTCAAGGCAACCGGCCTGCCGGCCAATGGCGGCAAGGCATGGGACATGATAAGGAACGGCCCAGTGGCCAGCCAGTTTTCCACCTCGTGGGGCGGAGTGGATTACAACAAGCCGGGGCATTCCATGATTGGCCTTCATGCCAACGCCGGCATCACCTTCGACCTCAGCGCCATCCGCGAGGCAACCGGCATTGAGGAAATGCGCTTCAACTCCGTCGCCGGCTACGGCGGGCGCACGACCACACCCAGCGCCGAGTACCGGGTGTTGCTGGACGGCAAGCTCATGGCTCACAAGCGGCTCGGCCGCAAGGATGCTGACCCGATCGACTTCGAAATACCAAAGGACGTCCGCTTCCTCACCTTGATCTCCACCGATGGCGGCAACGGCTACAGCCACGACCAAATCAGCTTCGGCGACCCCCGCCTCGTCCCGGCAAACCCGCCAACCCTCGCGGACCAGGACCAGAAACGCCTAAAGGAACTACGGAAGGAAAAGAGTCGTCTGGAGAAAGAACTCGACGCCCTCGGCGAACCACCCGAGTTCTATGGCGTGGTCTCCCAAAAGCCACCCGTGGTGAAAGTACTCCACCGCGGCAACCCGGAAGCTCCGAAAGACGATGTCACCCCAGGCGCCCTGGGCTGGGTCAAAGTACTTGAAAAAGACCTAGGGACAAACGATACACCGGAAACCGAACGACGGGCCGGCCTCGCCCGATGGATCACACATCCCAAAAACCCACTCACCCGACGTGTCATCGTGAACCGTCTCTGGCACTGGCATTTCGGGCAGGGCATAGTCGATACCCCGAGCGACTTCGGCTACGGTGGCAGCACACCGTCCCACCCCGAATTGCTCGACTGGCTGGCGGAAGAACTGCTAGCCCAAAACTGGTCGCTCAAGGCCATCCAACGCATCATCCTCAACAGCTCTGTTTACCGACAAGTTTCCAACAACACCCATGGGTCAAAGCAGGATGCCGATAACCGCCTCCTGTGGCGGCAGAACCCTCGACGTCTCGACGCCGAGTCCCTTCGCGACGCCGTCCTCGCCACCTCTGGCAAACTCAATCTACAAGCCGGCGGCCCCGGTTTTCGCGACTTCAAATACATCGAAGCCTACGCACCGATCTACAAGTACGTCACACCGGATATCCCGGAACTGTGGCGACGAAGCATCTACCGCTTTGTGGTCCGCACCACCCCGCACGAGTTCCTCACAACCCTGGATTGTCCCGATCCGGCCAACCTCACGCCCAAGCGCTTGGTCACCACCACGCCCCTGCAGGCGCTTACCCTGAGCAACAACCCCTTCATGCTGAAGCAGGTCAACTACTTCGCCGAACGCCTCAAGCAGGAAGTCGGCGAAAAACCCGCCGACCAAGTCCGCCTCGGCTTCGCCCTCGCCTTCGGGCGACCCGCTTCAATCGAGGAACAGAAGGCCGCCGAGACTACCATCCGAAAAGAAGGACTCTTCGCCTTCTGCCATGTCCTGCTCAACGCGAATGAGTTCGTCTACCTCGACTGAGGTTCTTTAGGCAAGGAAGTCCTTTTAGGCTGAATTCCTCAAGACCGAGCCCATGAATTCCCAGACCATTTCAACAAATGACTCAGGGTTTTCCCACGGCACCCTGTGCCCGGCCTTGGGAATGATCTGATGCTCGACTATCGGACAAGTTTCAGACAACCCTTTTCCAATGAGCGTGTATTTCTCATCTCTTTGTCCGGAAATGAAAAGAAGGGGAGGCTTTTTAAGTTTCCGAAGTTCCGGCAACAAGTCTCGTTGGCGTCCTTTTGAAAAAACGTCGAACAAGTCACTGAACTTGTCAGGGTTCAAATCGTTTCCATTTCGAGGCGCGGTATTGGGCATACCGCAAAAAACTGGAAGAGCATCCCATTCCTCAAGCAAACCTTCGAGGCATTCAGATCGAAACCTTTCGGCCCATTGTCGATCTTTACGCAACTGAAGCTCTTTGTCCTTCAGGCTACTCAAGCCTGGATCGGCTGAGACAACGATTACGCCGCTCCATAAATCCGGCCTTGCCAGACAGGCATGTAAGGCAAGCCTTCCGCCCAAGGAATACCCAAGAAGAAAAGGTTTTCCATGGTAAGACTCCCTTTCCACTTGCTCGCAAAATTTACGGGTCCAATCCTCAAACCCCAAATGAGCGCCTTGATACAAATCTTCGCAACCCAACGACACCTCCGAGCCTGGCGAATTGAAACTTTCTTCAAACGGTTGCCAGACCCGATGATTCTGAACGCTTCCGTGAAGGCAAAGGAGTTTCATTTCAATGACCTTTTTTCAATGGCGTCCCGATTCCCAGACTGCTCGCCATTGAAGAGGCTCTTCCGCATGTAAAAATGCGGGATCGTGACCTCGATGAAACGGTCCCCCTCGACCTTGTATCCCATCTTCTCGTAGAATCCCAAAGCTGTCTCGCGGGCATGAAGAACAATTTCTTCGTAAGAATGGTCCAGGGCGAATGATTCGGAATAATGAACCAAGGCGCGCCCTGCACCTTTACGCCGGCAATCATGGCGGACGGCTAACTGGCGCATTTGAAGTTGCGTATCGGTCAAAGGCTTGAGGACAAGACATGCCATCAGTGCGTCACCACTCCAAGTGCCCAAGTGAAACGAGTCATTTTCTTCGGGTAATTCCTCTTCGATGAATGCAAGCCCAAGGGGCATACGGAGAACTTCATTTCGCAGAGCAACCGTCTGGTCGTATTCCTTTGTGCCGTGATGAACTTGAGTAAACATGTCTTCAATTTCTGCTTTCAATATAACGAATACCGCAATTCAGGCACGGATCTTTCGCTCAATGATTCGACAATTCAGCTCGGAATGGAATCGACAAACATGCATATCGAAAATGTTATCATTCCTATAGTACAGACCACTACTTAATGCGAATGAATTCAAATTTCTCGATTAACTTTACCAAACAGTTAACTCATCTTCATGGAACTCTCTCCTGAAACCACCTGGAAGGAAACCCCTTGGGCTTGGGTCGGCGAGGAATCCCTGGCTGACCACCGGGTTTGTGCCCGCCTCTGCGTGGCCACCTTGCTTCCATTCAAGGACGGGCACCCCGATTGGGCTGGCTTCGAGCGTAGCATACGGTGGATGATCGCCTGCGCCGAGGAGTACAAAATCGAGATCGTCTTCGTCCTCAACGCCGATACCGGATACATCTTCAACCTCTCGACGGAACTCTACCGGGAGGTCATCCAACGCTTCAGGAACCTCTTTCCCGACCACAAGATCATCTGCGGAACCACGGCCCATGGGGCGGAGGGCGAGATCTTCCAGGCGGACTGGTACCGCCCGCATCTGGAGATCGCCCAGGAATTTCACAACGTCGAGGTCATGTTGATGACTTCCCGTCAGCTCAACGTCCTCGGGCCCCAAAAAAGGCGGGACGCCTACTTTGCCATCCTCGAGCACGTCGAGGTGCCCGCCATCGTGCATGCCCTTGAACCCTCCTTTGTTCCGTGGGCCACACCCTTCGAGCCTTGGCTGCTGCGCGAATTGGCCGGCCACGAAAAAGTGACCGGGGGCAAGATCTCCACCTTGGAGGAACCCCACTTTCTCTACTGGACCGCCATGTGCCAAGACCTCGGCTTGGACTTTGCCCCGCACAGCGGCGATGACTACGGTATCGCCTCCGCCATCCGAATGGGCCAACCTAGCTTGATCGGGGCGGGAGTGTCGGCCTGCCCGTTGATTTGCGCCGCCAAGCGCATGTGGATCGAGGACGAGGACGGTCGCTTCGACACCCGGGCATACAAGGTATTCGAGGCCATCCAGTCGCTGGAGGACGCCGTCTTCCGGCTCGACGAGAACGGCAGCGCCGCAGCCTACAAACAGAGCACGGCGGCCGTCCTCGAGTTACTGGGCTTGATCGACTCCCACGACATACATCCCGATTGCGCGGACCGCCGGACCGCAGATGAATTGTCCCGCATGAAGGAGGCCTTGGCGCGACCCGTCCGCATGGCGGAAAGCCTCGGCATACCCGGTTTTGAAGGAATCAAGTAACCCCATGAAAGAAATAAAAAGCATACTCCTGCCCTTGTTGGCATTCCTGATCGTCCAATCTCTCCATGCGGCCCCCAAGCCGAAGAAAATTGCCCTTTGGGACAACCACGCCCCGATCGGGGAAGGCAAGTTCAAGCAAGAGGACGCATGGATCCATCTCCATCAACCGGCAAAGCCCAACGGGGCGGCCGTCATCATTTGTCCCGGCGGAGGTTATGGCGGGCAGGTCATGGGAGCCGAGGGTCATGGCATCGCCCAGTGGCTGAACGGACACGGGGTGACCGGCGTGGTGCTCCAGTACCGTTTGCCGAGGGGCCGCTCCTTCGTTCCCTTGATGGATGCACAGCGGGCCATACGCACGGTGCGATCCAAGGCCGAGGAGTGGCAGCTCGACCCCAAGAAAATCGGCATCATTGGCTTCTCCGCCGGCGGTCATCTCGCCTCCACCGCGGCCACTCATTTCCCTAAGTCCGGGGAACCACCCGCCAAGAATCCCTTCGATCGGATTTCCTGCCGGCCCGACTTCGCCATACTCGTCTACCCCGTGGTGACCATGGGCAAGCACACCCACGGTGGGTCCAAGCGCAACCTGCTCAGCAACAACCCCGACGCAAAAATGGTGGATCTCTTTTCCAACGAAAAACAAGTGACCAAGGACACGCCGCCCATCTACCTAGCCCACGCGGTGGACGACCGTCCCGTCCCGCCGGAAAACAGCCGGGCCCTCTATGCCGCCCTGCAAAAGAACAAGGTGCCCTCCGAGTACCTTGAGCTTCCCAACGGCGGCCACGGCCTGAACGGATACAAGGGCCCAAGCTGGGATGCCTGGCAGAAGGGTTCGCTCGAGTGGTTGGCCAAAATCAAGATGATTCCCGTCCCAACCAAAAGGTAAAGCCATGAAAAATATCCAGCCCACTCGCCGCTCCTTCATAAAGACCACCTTGGCCGCCGGTGTGGCCCCGACCATTCTGCCCTCCGGGTTGTTCGGGGCCGATGCTCCCAGCAAGAAGATCACGGTGGGTTGCATCGGCGTCGGCGGACACGGGACGGGACATAACCTCCGGGCCTACCTCAAGCAAGCCGATGCACGGGTGGTGATGGTTTGCGACGTGGACTCCAAGCGCATGGAAAGGGCCAAGAAGATGGTCGATTCGTTCTACCGTGACTCGGGTGCAGGCTGCGCCACGACGAAAGACTTCAGGCAAGTGTTGGCCCGTCCGGACATCGATGCGGTGATGATCTCTACCCCCGACCATTGGCATACCCTGATGAGCGTGATGGCGCTCCGCAGTGGCAAGGACGTGCAATGCGAGAAACCCACCTTGACGATCGACGAAGGCAAAATCCTGATCAAAGAAGTGAGGAAGCGCGACAAGGTCCTACAGACCAGCACGGAGGATCGGGCCATTCCAGTCTACCACCGCATGGCCGAGCTGGTCCGCAACGGTCGCATCGGCAAACTGGAGAAGATCGAAGTGATTCTGCCAAAGCAACCCAAGGCACCTGGAAATCCAGCCCCGCAACCAGTTCCAAAAGAGTTGGATTACGATATGTGGCTCGGCCCAGCTCCCGAGGCTCCTTACACGAAGGACCGCGTCCATTTCAACTTCCGCTGGATATGGGATTACTCAGGTGGTATCATCTGTGACTGGGGGGCTCACTTGTTCGACACCGCCCAGTGGGCGAACGACACCGAGCGGTCCGGACCAGTGGAAATCGAGGGAAAGGGAACACACTGGGAAGGTGGTCTTTACGATACGGTGAAGGACTATGACATAACCTATCGTTACGAGAACGGTGTAAAAATGACCTGCACCTCCGGAAATCCCAGCCTGAAATTCATTGGATCCAAGGGCTGGGTGGGCAACGTCGGGTGGCGGGCCAAGCTTCAAGCCAGTTCCGACAAAATCCTCAATTCCGTGATAGAGAAGGGCGAGACCCGGCTGTTCACCAACCCGAAGGGAGAGCATCGCAACTTTCTCGATTGCGTGAAATCCCGAAAGGATCCCTATTTCCCCGTCGATATCGGTCATCGGGTGTCCACCGTCTGCCACCTTGCGAACCTTTCCATCAAGTTGGGTCGCCCACTGAAATGGAACCCCGTCAAGGAACGTTTTCTCAAAGACGATGAAGCAAATGGGCTGTGCAGCCGCGAAATGCGGAAGCCATGGTCCCTTGCCTAGAACAGCCCAGTCTTCTTCCACCATGAAAATCGAGACATTGTCACCATCCCGCCGAAGCTTCCTCCGGTCATTGGGTTACGGTTTCGGCACCATGGCCTTGGGCGGCCTATTGGCAAAGGAAGCTACGGGGAACCAGTTGGCGATGCACCACCCGGCCAAGGCCAAGGCGGTCATCCAGATCTTTTGCCCCGGGGGAGTCAGCCAAGTGGACACTTGGGACTACAAGCCCGAGCTGGCCAAACGCAACGGCACCCCCTTCGACCCCGACGAAAAACTCCAGTTCTTCGCCTCCAAGCCGGGCAATTGCCAAGGCAGTTTCTGGAAGTTTCGCCGGCACGGAGCCTGTGGGCGCTGGATGAGCGACCTCTTTCCACGCCTCGCCACCTGCGTAGACGACATGGCCTTCGTCCACTCCATGCACAGCAAGTCCGCCTTGCATGGGCCCGCCATGTTCATGATGAACAGCGGGTTCATTCTGCCCGGATTCCCCAGCATGGGGGCATGGGTCACTTATGGACTGGGCAGCGAGGTGGACAAACTGCCCGCATATGTCGTGTTGCCCGACCCCCGCGGACTCCCCCCAGGCGGCGTGCTCAACTGGGGAGCGGGTTTCCTGCCCGCCAAGCAACAGGGCACCACCATGCAAGCTGGAGCGGGCAAGGAACCGCTGGCCGACCTCTTTCCCCCGCAGGAGTTCAAGGACAAGACAGGCGATGCCCAACTGCTCGGTCTGCTCAACAAACGCCACGCTAAGAAACGGGCCGCCAACTCCGAACTGGAAGCCCGTATAAAGGCCTACGAAATGGCGGCCAAGCTCCAACTCAGCGCCCCCGAGGCGACCGCCATCGAGGGCGAATCGGCCGCCACCCACAAGCTATACCAACTGGAAGACGAGGACGTCGGTCCCTTTGGCCGCCAATGCTTGCTGGCCCGGCGCCTAGTGGAACGCGGCGTGCGCTTCGTGCAAATATTTTGCGGTGCGGAAAACACCACCGCCAGAAAGATACGCCCCAACTGGGACAGCCACGAGGACCTGCCCCGCGACCATGGTTACTGGGGTCGCGTCCTCGACGGCGGGGCCTCCGCCCTGCTGAAGGACCTCAAGTCACACGGCCTGCTCGACGAAACCCTCGTCATTTGTACCTCCGAGTTCGGGCGCCAACCTGCCGCTCAAGGCAATCGGGCTCTCGGGCGCGACCATAACGCAGGAGCCTTCACCGCCTGGTTGGCGGGCGGAGGAATCAAGGGGGGCATAAGCTACGGAACCACCGACGAGCTCGGCTGGAAGGCCGCCGAGCACCCCACCTACTCCTACGATTTCCACGCCACCGCCCTACACCTTCTCGGTATAGACCACGAACGACTTTCCTTCTACCACAACGGTATCCAGCGCCGCCTCACAGACGTACACGGGCACGTCATCTGCGAATTAATTGCCTAGTTAATCTTCAGAAAAGGAGTGCTTCGATCTTGTTTCCTTTTGGGACGTCTAGTAAGGAAAAGCCTACGAATGAATCATTTTTACTCCATCTTTTTGCTTATCGCCGGGACGGAGCTTTCAGCGGTCGAGCCCTTTGAGACGTTTCTCACCAAGCATTGCATTAGTTGTCACGGGCCCAAGAAGGCGAAGGGCGACTTGCGACTGGATCAACTTTCGCGGGACTTCAAGTCCGGCGTGGACGGACAAATCTGGGCCGAGGTTGTCGAGAAAATCAATGCCGGCGAAATGCCCCCCGAGGATGAACCGCAGCCGACCACGGAGGAGATCGGCCAGGTCATCGCCGGGCTGGATCAGCGCATTCGAGAAGGTCGGGCGGCGCGGATGGCGGCGCGCCCGGCGGTGGCCCATTACCGCCTGAGCCGGAAGGAATATCAGAATACGATCTATGACCTATTGGGAGTCCGCTACGACCCGACCAAACCGGGCGAGCTGAATGAGGACACCCTCTGGCACGGCTACGAGCGTATTGGTTCGCAGCTTTCGCTCTCACCCTCGCATATGGACCGTTATTATCAGGCGGCGGAGATCGTGCTCGAGCGAGCTTTCCCCTCGAAAGAGGTAGAGGTAAACAAGGTACGCAAGACAGCGGCGGAGTTACGGTATCAAGGGGGAGAAAAGCAAAAAGAAGCTCTCAATCGCTTCGGCATCAAACGCCCTCTGCGTTATCTTCTTTTTCCCGGCCGCAATCAGGATGCCCTCCAACACTGGTGGTTTAAAAAAACGGGCCCGGAGTACAGCGGTTTATACAAACTTCGGCTACAAGCCAGTGGTACCCGCCCACCCGGCGGCCAACCGGCCCACTTGAGCATCGGCAAGAAGACCAGTGAGGATTCAGTGGATGGCCTCATCGAATTCGATGTCACGGCACCCGAAGACAGTCCCCAAGTCTATGAATTCGAGTTGTTCCTCGAGATGCCTGTTGGACTGCAATTTTCAGTAGTTGCCACCGATGTGATCGACCGTCGACAGGGTGCCGCCTTCCGTAACGCCCTAACCAGCCGGGATAGCTACATATTTACGCACAGCAGTGAGACCTTCCTATTGAACCCAAATGCACCCCAAATGTTTGATGATAAGGGAAACGGAATCTTCTCCACGGTGATTCTCGACTGGGTGGAATGGGAGGGGCCACTCGTCTCGAAGGAGGAGAAGAGCAGAAGAAAAGGAATATTCCCGGATGAGAACGCCACGATTGAATCGGTAAACGATCACCTTCGAAGTTTTGCAGAACGGGCCTGGCGCAGACAAGTTGGAAAAGGCGAGTTGGCGGGCTACCTGAAATCCTACCAAAGAGATCGCGAGGCGGGAGAAAACGTCGCCGATTCCTTTCGTACGACCATGCTTCGAGTTCTGACCTCGCGGAACTTCATCTATTTAGTGGAAGGCGAACCGAAATCGCGCGACGCGCTCACCGACTTTGAACTTGCCTCCCGACTCTCCTACTTCCTCTGGAGCTCGATGCCTGACGAGAACCTCTTGGCCTCCGCCAAAGATGGCACACTCAAAGGCCCAGTCTTAAAGAAGCAAATCGATCGGATGCTGGCCGACAAACGCAACGAACGCTTCATCGAAGACTTCGCACGCCAATGGCTCCAACTTCACAAGGTTGGAATGTTTCCCCCCGATAAAAAACTTTACCCCACCTACGATGATTGGCTTGAGACAAGCATGCGCAACGAGCCGGTGGAGTTCTTTCGCGAAATGCTTTCCAACAACCTGCCCATAGAAACCCTGCTTGATTCGGACTGGACGATGGCCAACGCCCGCCTCTGCGACTTCTACGGGTTGCCCGAACCGAAGACGGGCGATTTCCAGCGCGTTTCACTCAAACCCGAGGACAAACGAGGGGGACTGCTCACGATGGGGGCCGTGCTCGGACTGACTTCGGACGGCACGCGCCACCGCCCAGTCCACCGCGGGGTATGGCTGAGCGAAACCATTTTCAACAAGACACCACCCGCACCGCCAGCCAACGTTGACCCGATCGAACCCGTCCCCCCGCAAGGGGATAAGATCACTATCCGTCAACGCATTGAGGCCCACACCAAAGATCCCAATTGCGCAGCTTGCCACAAAACGATCGACCCATTGGGTCTGGCTTTTGATCAGTACGATGCCATCGGGCAATGGCGAACACGCGAACACGTACCCGCCGGAAAAGGAGAGAATCCTCCCGTCGATGCTTCCGGCTCGTTGTCCGACGACCGAACCTTCAATGGCTCCGAAGAATTCAAGGACTTGCTGCTTGAGGACCGCGAAAAGTTTGCCCGCGCTTTTATCGAACATCTTTGCACCTATGCCCTCCGTAGAGTGCTCACCGTGGACGATCTAGACGATCTTGCTTTAATCGCCGCAAAAGCAAAGAAGAGCCAATTCCGCATTAAGGAAATCGTCCGGGCCGTGGCCCAATCGGCCTTGCTAAGAAAACGCTAAAACGAGAAAACCGACCATGAGTAACATTCAGAAACAATCCTGGCTTATCAACCGTCGCCATGCTCTTCGGGCCATGGGTACCTGCATTGCCCTTCCCATGCTCGAATGCATGACCCCACTCAAGGCAGCCGAAAAAGTTTCCACTCCCAAACGGAGTGCGTTCATCTATCTTGCGAACGGCGTTCATTCCCTGAACTACCAGATCACCGAGCCAGGCAAAGGGTACGAATTCTCCCAATCTCTGAAACCGTTGGAGAAACACCGCGACTCTATCACCCCTGTCAGTGGTCTTCACCACCCGGGCAGCCTTGGTCATCACCATAACTGCATTAACGTCTTTTTGACCGGAGGTAAAATCGGAGCCGCTCACCGCAATTCCATTTCGGTGGACCAAAAAATGGCCGAAATCACTGGCCAACACACCCGCTATCCCTCGCTTGAAGTTGCCCTGACCCAGGGCTCCCTGGCCTGGACTACGGATGGTGTCCAACTGCCCGCCATGCGCCAGTGCAGCCAAATTTTCGCCTCGCTCTTCGAAGAACCCAAGGGAGGCATCGATGCCCAGCGCAAAAGACTTCGTCGCAAGGCAAGCGTATTGGATGACAACCTGGAAGAGGTTCGTCGATTGGAGAAAAAAATGGGGACGGCGGACAAGGGTCGCATGGATCAGTACCTCACCTCCGTCCGCGAAGCGGAAATCCGTACCCGTCGTGCCGACGATTGGCTCGACACCCCTCTCCCCAAAATTTCCGATTCCGACAGCAAGCGAACCAACCGTAAAGTAAACAAGGCCCAGGCTGGCGATTACTTCCGTACGGTTTATGACTTGATGGTTCTCGCCTTTCAAACCGACGTCACCCGGGTCGCAACTTTCAGCCTGGGAG
>CALBIN010000180.1 GCA_937893275.1 uncultured Opitutia bacterium
CCGTGGTCTCCGATGTAGAAACCTTGGTCCGAGCAATAGATGACAACGGTGTTGTCGTCCAATTTAAGGTCGCCAAGAGTTTTTTGAAGTCGACCGAGGCTTTCGTCTACGCCTTTTACGCACCTAAGGTAGTTTTTGGCATATCGCTGAAATTTCCAGCGTACAAGATCCTTCCCCTTTAGGTCCGCCTTGTGGAAGGCGGCGTCTTTCGGGCCATACGCATCTCGCCACTTCTTTAATTGTTCGGGGTTCATGCGCTTCATGTTGAACCATGCCGAACGGTCTTGACGCTTTTGCGAGGCAGGTTGGGCGTAGTCGGGTGTGAGGTCGACGAAAAGATCGTAGTTGAGATCCATGTGTCGATCGACTTCCAGTTCTTGGTGGCGAGCGGGGGGGGCGTTGTCTTCCCATTTGTCGAAGAGTGTGGGGGCTTCGGGAATTTCTATGTCGTCGTAAAGGTCAAGGTGTCGCGTAGCCGGCATCCAGTTACGGTGAGGCGCCTTGTGCTGAACCATGAGCATAAAGGGCTTGTCCTCCTTGCGCTTGTTCTTGAGCCAATCGACCGCGAGATCGGTAACGACGTCGGTGCAATAACCGTCGATGCGACGTTTACCGTCTGGAAAAATCATGTCGGGATTGTAGTAAAGACCTTGGCCCGGCAGGACCGCCCAGTCGTCAAAGCCTTTGGGATTACCGCGGAGGTGGCTTTTGCCGTAAATGGCTGTCTGGTAGCCCGCTTTCTGAAGGAGTTTAGGAAAAGTTTGCTGATTCCAGTCGAAGGTGTTCCCGTTGTTCATGAATCCGTTCTTGTGACTGTGCTTGCCGGTTTGGATGACGGCGCGACTAGGGCCGCAGATCGAATTCGTGCAGAAACTGTTCTCAAAGAGCATTCCCTGAGCGGCAAGTTTGTCTATGTTCGGGGTCGGGTTGACGGATTTCAGCCAACCTTCGTAAGCGCCTATTGCGTGAGGCGCATGGTCGTCGCTAAACACGAATAAGATATTCGGTCGCTTTTCGGCGGATGATGCGACCAGATGGAGTGCAACCGCAGCAAGGGTGAGGAATGTCGAAATACTTTTGGTTTTCATATCACCTCACATGTAAAGATTGTTCCTTTTCTGCGAGCCTTATTTACCGGAAAGTTTCCATTGGCCGTGATCGGAATAGACTTAACGCCCTCCCTTATTTTTATGAAAAACTTTTGTATTCTCTATTGCATGTTTAATTAATTCCCTTCGGTATCAAATCTTTTCGCTATGAACCTATCATCATTATTCTGTTCCTCCGCTCTGCTTGCTGTAGTTGGTCTGCAAGTTCACGCCCAGAAGCCTCCCAAAGGTTTTGAAAAGATCGATCAAGAGATCGTCATAAGCACTATGGAAGCTCAAATGAAATACGACGTTCGCAGTTTTAGCGTTAAGCCGAACGCTAAGATTAAGCTTGTTTTCAAGAATCCGGACGCACTTCCTCACAACCTAATCATTTGTACCCCGGGCAAAAAGAAAGGCGGCGATAGGGGCCAGGAGGTCGCGGACGCCGTCTTGAAGCTAGGTGATAAGGGAGTTGAGCAGAACTGGGAGCCCGAGGGGCATCCTCGCATCCTCGTTAGTTCGGGCATGGTACAGCCCAAAAAGGAAACGACTCTCTATTTCAAAGCTCCAAAGAAGGAGGGTGATTATCCCTACATCTGTACTTTCCCAGGTCATTTTCAGCTGATGAACGGCGTCATGGGAGTCTCTCGCTTGGCCAACCCCATCACCAACCTGTCCTACAAGCTTTATCATGGCGGATGGGGCAAGATGCCCGATTTCTCAAAAATGGAACCAAAGAAAACGGGTGTTCTTGCCAGTGGTCTCTTTGATATTTCGCCCCGTGACAAGGCGGATGATTTTGGTTTTGTCTTTACTGGTGAAATCGAATGCCCGAAGGACGGGAAGTACACGTTTGTAACTTCTTCGGATGACGGTTCACAGTTGCTCATTGATGGCAAACTTGTTGTGGACAACGATGGTGTTCATGGTGTTCAGAGTCGTTCCGGTTCCGTTACTCTCAAGAAAGGTAAGCGATCAATTGAGGTACGTTTCTTCGAGAAGGGTGGGGGAGAGGAGTTGGCCGTGGCTTGGTCCGGTCCCGGCATCAAGAACCAACCGCTTTCCAAGAAATCCCCCGGAGGTGGTGGAGGCGGTGGAGCAATCGGACTGCTTGTCGAACCTCCCGAAGGCGAAGCCTCCGTGTACCGCAATTTTATAAATGGAGCAGGTCCCAGAGCGATTGGTGTGGGCTATCATGAAGGCTTGAACCTTGCTTTTGATGCAAACAACTTACGCTTAGCCATGATCTGGCAAGGTGACTTTATCGACGGAGCTCGGCACTGGAAGGGTCGCGGGCAAGGTTATCAACCTCCTGCGGGAGAGGCTGTCATCAAGTTCCCAGAGGGAGTTGCCTTCGCTACTTTGGAAAGCTCTGACTCTGCTTGGCCACAAGCCGAATATCGAACAAAGGATTTTCGCTTTCGCGGATACTTTCTAGACAAGAGCCAGCGTCCGACCTTCAAGTACGAACGCGGAGGAGTTTCCATTGAAGATACCCCTCTGCCCGTTTCTGCCGCTGAAGGTGAGTTCGGGCAAATCAAGCGTGTCATCAAACTTAAAACTAAGGATGCACCGGCCAATCTCTACTTCCGTATCGCGCAAGGTGGTTTTGAGAAAAAAGGCGACGTTTTTCAAAGCAGCGAACTTTCAGTAACTGTTAAGGGAGCGAACCCCTCTGTTCAGTCCGGCGATCTCCGAGTTCCCGTTACCTTCAAGGGGGGAACCGCAGGATTCGAAGTCACCTACGCTTGGGCCAACTGATTGGCTCCAACTTTTAATTTTAAACAAAAGTGATTACCATGAAGAATTTACCTGTGTTTTCGGTTGCTCTAGCCTCGATGCTTTTCGTCTATGTTTCTTTCTCTCAGCCAGTGGAATCGGACTATTATCCCATTACCACAATTCCGTTGCCTGAGGGGGAGGTGATCGAAGTAAGCGGTATCGACGTATTGCCCGGCAATAAGGTGGCCATCGCTTCACGCCGAGGAGACATCTTCGTCGGGGAGAATGTTTTCGGTGAAGATCCCAAACCCAAATGGAGTCTTTTCGCCCGAGGGTTGCACGAAGTGCTCGGCATAGCCTGGAAAGACGGTTGGCTCTACCTTACGCAGCGTCCCGAGGTTTCCCGTATTAAAGACAGCGATGGCGATGGTCGAGCCGACGTATTCGAGACCCTTGGAGACGGGTGGGGCATCAATGGCGACTATCACGAGTACGCTTTTGGAACGCGTCACGACAAGAATGGCGATATCTGGGTGGTTCTTTGCCTAACCGGTTCCGGAGGCGCCGATGACAAGAGCCCCTTTCGCGGTTGGTGCATGCGGGTGACTCCTGATGGAAAGACGATTCCAACCGGTTATGGAATCCGTTCTCCCGGCGGCATTGGCTTCAATCACCTTGGCGATGTTTTCTATTGTGACAACCAAGGACTCTGGAATGGTTCCAGTTCCCTCAAGCATCTTCGCCCCGGAGGGTTTCAAGGTAACCCAACCGGTAACAAGTACTTCGCTCTTACGGATGTTCTTGGACCCAAGCCACCCGACCCCAAGAACGGAAGCCGGATTGAGATCGAACGATCAAAAGTGCCCGATCTTGTGCCTCCTCCCATAGTTCTTCCTCACGGCAAGATGGGCAATTCTCCCGCCGGGATCGAGTGCGATGAGACGGGTGGGAAGTTTGGTCCCTTCGCCAACCAACTCTTCGTTTCCGAACAAACCCACTCAAAGGTACACCGGGTGTTCCTTGAAAAGGTCAATGGCTTTTATCAAGGAGCGGCTTTCCCCTTTCTCAAAGGATTTGGCTCGGGCAATATCGTCGCCAGATTCGCTGCTGACGGTAGCATGTTCACTGGTGGAACCAATCGTGGATGGGGTTCGCATGGCAAGAATCCCTTTTCTTTCCAGCGTGTGAACTGGACGGGTGAAGTTCCTTTCGAAGTGCACGAAATGCGTGCCAAGCCAGATGGCTTTGAACTAACTTTTACACAAGCTGCAGATCCTGTCTCTCTTGAGAATACCTCTTCCTACACAATGGAAGCTTATACCTATATCTATAAGAGTGGTTACGGAAGTCCTGTGGTCGACAAGACCATACCTTCAATTAAAAAGGCAGTGCCCGCCAAAGACGGCAAAAGTGTACGGATTCATGTCGAGGGCCTCGTCAA
>CALBIN010000181.1 GCA_937893275.1 uncultured Opitutia bacterium
GCGAGTAACTTGTCTCCGTCCTTGGCCAAGCCATGCCAATGACGTAACTGGCGGGCAGCCGCAGCCCGGGCATTATGGTTGTCGCAGGCAAGCACCTCGCGCAACAGCGGCAAGTTGGCTTGCTCGACGTTACGGTAGGCCCAGATGGCCTCGACTTGGTGGTGGCGGAATCGCTCGTCCTTGGCATCGAGCTTGGCGACCCACTTGTCGAGAGCGGCCTTGACTTCGGCCGGCTTCTTTTCCCGCAGTTCTCGCTTGGCCCAGTAGCGATAACGATACTCCCGGCGTTTCAGGATATCCAGCAATCCCGAGATGCTGGCTCCCGCGATTTTCGGCGGATCCTGCGGCTTGGCACCCTTTGGGAAAATCCTCCAAATCCTCCCCGCCTTCCGATCGCGACGCTCGTCCCGCAAGGAATACTGGGCATGGCCCTTGACCGGATTGTACCAGTCGCAGACGTACATGGCGCCTCGGGGTCCGTAACGCAGGTCGACGGGAATGAAGCTCAGGTTGGTGGAAAATATAATGTCGCTCTTGTAGGCCTCGTCGTAGCCGAACTCACCCTCGTTCCACTCGAGGAACTCTACCCGATTGGTCGACTTATAGCGAACCTTCACCATGCCGCCCTGCATCTCCTTGGGCCAGTTTGGGAAATCCACGAATTCCTGTCCGCATACGCCGGAGTAGGCCTGCAAGCCGGACGGGCGCGGATGCTGCTCGGGATAAGGGGGGTCCAAGGCATGGTGGGCGGAAGCAAAAATCGGATAGCTAGCCACGTGCTGCCCCCAATCATCGAAGGTCACACCCCAGGGATTTGTGCTGGCATGCGTGCCGAAGGCCGTCAGTCGGTGCAACTTCGGTTCCCACGCGAACCAACCACTGTTCTGTTGACGAACGGGTCCATAGGGAGTCTCAACTTGAGTATGGTGAAAGATCGATTCGCGAAAGATGAGATCGCCATCGGGAGTCCACGCAAAATCGTGTAGCGCATGGTGAGAATCCTCGCTTCCGAAACCGGTGAGAACAGTCTCGCGATGGTCGGCTTTCCCATCTCCGTCCGTATCCTTGAGAAAAGTCATGTGCGGTTCCTCGGACACATAGACACCACCGTTGCCGAACTCGAAGGACAGAGCCACGTTGATATCGTCCGCCCAGACCGTGGACTTGTCCGCCTTGCCGTCGCCATCGAGATCCTCGAGAATAACGATCTTGTCGGCCGGGGTCTGCCCAGGGTAAACGTGGGGATAGGTGGTTGAGCAGCTCACCCACATGCGACCAAGAGAGTCCCAGCGCATCTGGATAGGACATGCGATGTCGGGGAACTGTTCTTCACTGGCGAAAAGAGTTACCTCGAACCGCGGATCCACCTTGAATGCCTCGCGTTCCTTCTTCGGGGTCATCCACTGGTTAGCTCCGCGACCCACTTTGGTCTTAGGCATTTCCGGAACGTTTGAGTCATCGATCTTGGCGGGTACTTTCTTGCCCGCGGCAAGAGCATGGATGCGATCGTCGCGATTGACCGTCATGAGATCGAAATTTCGCATCGCGGGAAGAAAGTCCAAATATCCATAGCTGCGGTTGCGACCACCGGTGTAGTAAAAGGTGTTGAGCGGACGGTAACGGAAGAAGTGCTGCTTGTTTTTCTCCACCACTGCGACGCGCACCTTCTCGTCCAGCTTGGGAGCCTCCTTGCCAAAGAGTTGCTCAAACACCGTGGCGGCAAACAACTGGTAGCCCTTTTCATTCAAATGAGCGCCATTCATGGTGAGGTCGTTGCCAGGCGATGCCATGGCCTTCTCAGTGGTCGTGAAAGCATCCACGAAGCCTACCTTTTGCTCGGCCGCCACTTCCTTCATTACCTTGAGGTAGGCTCGGATGTTGGCATTGTTCCGGTCCGCCGCGTCCACCCCCTTCACATTCTCGTTGGCAATGGGCGAAATCAGCACTACGCGAGCCGAGGTCTTGCCGTTGTAAGCCTTGGCCTTGATGTCTTCCAAGTATTTCGTGAGGCGCTCGCGAAAAGCGGTCAAACCTTCCTTACCGGCAAAGGATTCGTTATAACCGAAGGCGGCCAACACGACGTCGGCCTGCATGGAAGTGAGATGCTGGTTGGCATCGGCAAAGTTGGCGGGGCGGGGCTGCAGGTCCACCTCGTCGGCCGCCCACGAGAGGTTGCGAACGACCAATTCCTTACCGGGATGAGCTTGTTGCAAGAGGGCTTCCAAATGACCAAATTGATGCATCCGATCGAACAAGGTATTGCCGACAAGACCGATGCGGGTTCCCTTACTCAAAGCCAGTGGAAGTTTCGTCACCACTGGTTCTGCGGCATCGGCTCGCCTTGCCGTCTTTCCGAACATGGCGTATTTACCGAAATCGTTGTCCTGAGCAAAAGTGAAAATGGAGGCGATAAAAGTCGCTAGCAATAGAAGGTATTTCTGATTCATGAAGAGGAAGAGTTATGTGACTAGAATCGACAGCTTATCGGATCGAGCGCGTCAAGGTCTAGTGCAAATCCTAAGCGAATTATGGGAGGCAAGAGAGTGAACTGCCATATCAAAACTGAAAGGTCCAACCCAGCTTCGCGATTGATTCCGTCTTGAATGAACGGAAGTCGTCGAATTCCCGGTCATAGCCTTTGTGATAGCCCTTGTTGAAAACAAATAACAAATCGCTGCCCGACTTTATGATGTAGCGAAACCGGTGGTTAAGACCGATACTCTCGGATTGGTTGTCAAATTGAACGAAACTGTTAAAGGAGAGTCGAGTAGTTGGCGTAATGCGCACACCGAGAGAACTGCTCCAGGCATCGAAGTCACCCACCCTCAACTCGGCCGAAGTGAGACCTCCTCCCAAGTTGAACTGAGCGTGCTTCGAAGGACGCCACGAAAGTTGGCTTCTAGCCTTGAATGCCTTGCCAGCGTAATAATCGCCGTAGCCCAGTTTTAGTTCACCGAACACAGGGCGATTCGTACTCGACCGATATTCGAGTTCGAACTCAGTCCCCCGATAGTCACCGGCAGCAAGGTTCACCCCGTCCACGATCTCGAAAGTTTCAGTCAAGATCTCGCACTCGAATTCAAACTGCACGCCAAAACTGTCTCCGGCAAGGGTACGCAGCTCGATCAGTTTCAATTCGACCTCTTCCGAATCCAAGCTGCCGTTCAGGAGATCGTAGCGCGTGTATTCGGCGCCCACAGAAATATCATCGAGCCAATCACTGTCCGGTTGGTCGAAGGCATAGGAAAAATTAATGGATGAAGATTGCCCACCCCGCCGACGGACAAAACCAAGGGCAGGCTCAAAGTTATCTCCCGTGCGCACCCAATGCCCACCCATGCGGAAAGGATAATTCGGAAAGGAGAACCAACTACCCACCACATCATCCGAACCTTTCGCTCCATCGTTCGTAGTCATGTAGAAACTGTGCCAAGATACGCTTTGTCCGCGCCACCAGTCGCTCGCTCGCAAATTGAGGTCTACTCCGACCAGATGGTTGTCGAGGTTATCCTGCGGATCACCATAGGTGAAGATGGTGCCGATTTTGGATTCCTCCATCAGGTCGTAAGTGAAACGTCCTACGAAAACGTCATCCGCCTCCAAGCTCCCGTTACCGTCAAGACGCATTCCCAACATACCGATTCCAAGCGGTCCATGTCGTCCCGTGATCTTGGCCCCGCCGACAACGTCGATCTTTGTGCCCTCGGAGGATAGACCAATAGTCCGGGAATGAAAGGCCAGCGGACTCTTGTCTATCCCACCAAAGGAGAAGTGCTCCGCTCCCTCGAGAAAGAAGTCGCGTTTTTCGGGATAGAAAAGGGGAAAACGGCTCAAGTTGACTTTCTGCTGGTCCACCTCGGTCTCCGCAAAATCCGTGTTGTAAGTGAAGGTGGAGGTCAAACTGGGTGTCATTCGGTAGAACAGGTCGAACCCCGCGTCGAATTCGTAATCGTCAATCGCCCCCTCAGACGTCCACTTGCTTGATAGGTAGGGCTTGAAATCGACCCCCTTGCCCGACTCAACTCCAAGCAACCCGTCGATACGTCCAGCTTCCTCAAGCGAAAACCATTGCCTATTGCGGGTAAAGCCCACCCACCGCGAACGTTCTTGATTGCGAGAAAACCAACGACCAAAGTCGATTCGCCATTCATCCGAAGATGAATCGAAAGGGATACTCCTGAATGGTATTGCGAACTCAGCCGTCCATCCCAGTTCATCCCGATGCGATCGAACCTCCCATATTGTATCCCAATCCATATTCGGCTTCCCCATATCAGAATTGATCAAAGCCTCGCCCATGGCTCCGTTTGCGTTGGTCCGGAAATAATAGCCCTCCCGACTCCGCTGAAAAGGATCCAGTAAAATGAAAAAATAATCGTCCCCCTTTACTGAGGCGTCCCGCTGCATCACGCCGGCTCGAATCTTGTCAGGTTGCGAATCGAAACAACGGACGCCAACGTAAAGGGCTCGATCGTCGCGACAAATCCTCACCTCCGTCTTTTCCGTGGCGAGTGCTCCTTCCTCGGGACGCCGCTGACGGAAGTCCTTCGCCAAGGCAGCCTCGAGCCAGCAGTCATCGTCCAGTTTGCCGTCTATCTGAGGAACTTCCTTAATCTTCGGAATGGTAAGTAGTTTTACCTCTTGCCCAAAGAGGGCAGTCGCCGAAACCGCAAGGACTGCAGAGCAAAAATAAAACTTCAAAGGAACTTCATTCATCCGCAAAGGAATAACAGAAAAAGAGGGAAGCCTGTATAAGGCTCAATGCATGGCAATAATGGAACAGACTTAATCCAGTAATGTTCAAACAGGGGTGAAGATTGAAGTGAAAACTGAATTCTCAGTCAAAGAATGTGCAATCTCGAATTAATCGCCGATATGGAGAAAAGGATACTTAATGCCTGAAAGATCTACAATCCCGGCCCTTCGCAAACCTTGACGGAACTGAGGCCAAGCACTTGCCGCCGCTCCAAGAGAACTGCTGCGAACAGCGTATAGTTTCTTGTCCCAACAACCAACGTAAACCGTTCCATCGGAACCAATGGTGGGGGAAGATTCGACCTTCCCGCCCATGACCACGGACCATTTCTTAGCGCCCGTCTGCCCATCCAAGGCATAAAAGCTCTTGTCCTCCGACCCGACGTACACCACGCCGTCCAGCCCAATCGCGGGAGAAGAGCGCACCTTACCCTTAGTCTCGAACTCCCAAAACTTGGCGCCTGTCTGACCATTCAGAGCATACACCTTCTTGTCCTCCGATCCTACGTAGACGACATTCCCCGGCCCGACGACTGGAGATCCCTCCACATTACCCCCCGTTTTGAATTCCCACTTTTTGATCCCTGTTTGTCCATCCAAAGCGTATAGCTTGTCATCCACTGATCCGAAATAAACCGTACCGTCCAAACCAATGCTCGGAGAAGAGCCAATTCGACCCTTCGTTTTGAAGTCCCATTTTTTCACCCCCGTTTTCCCATCCAAGGCATAAACCTTAGTATCCAGTGATCCGAAATAAACCGTACCGTCCAAACCAATGCTCGGAGAAGATCCCATGTCTCCTATTTTAACAGCCCATTTCTTTTCACCCGTTCGACCATTCAATGCGTAAAAATGATCGTCCATGGAACCGACGAAAACAGTGCCGCCCTTTCCGATGGCAGGAGAGGAATACACTTTGTCAGAAGTCAAGAACTCCCACTTTTTGGCTCCGGTCCGACCATCTAAGGCATAAATCTTCTTGTCCACTGAACCAAAGTATATGGTACCATCACTCCCGACCGAAGGGGACGACAGTACTTCGCCCTCGGTGACGAACTCCCACTTTTTTTCTCCGGTTGTCCCATTCAAGGCATATAACTTCTTGTCCACTGACCCGACATATACGGTCCCGTCCCCTCCGATTGAAGGGGAAGAACGTACGGAGGAACCGGTCTCGAAACTCCATAACACTTCGCCCGTTTCACTGAAGCCATCCGAAGCAATTAGAAAGGGCAACCATACGACGGAGACGAAGGTACGAAGTATATTCATGTAGACCAGTATATACAGTCTGAAGTTGAAGCAAAAAAGTAAAAATCGAACTAAAAAAGCTTCGAATAA
>CALBIN010000182.1 GCA_937893275.1 uncultured Opitutia bacterium
GATGGCCCACAACCTTGGCGACCCGCCAAATAACCAATCAATGCCTCAGAGCGAGATGAAGATAACTGCATTTTTTCTTTTTACCGTTTTCAGCGGAGCCTTTGTTTATGCCGATGGTTCGTGGCCCCAGTGGAGGGGGCCGAATCGTGACGGTTCGTCAAAGGCCTCGACCCAGCTAGCGAATTCATGGCCGGAAACAGGCCCGAAATTACTTTGGGAAAGCGAACCTGTACCAAGTGGGGACGATGGAGGGTTCGGAAGTGTGGTGGCAACGGAAGACAGGGCCTACGTCTCACTGGTATGGCACAGGGACGTGCCAACTCCCACGCGAACAGTGGACAATCTAGCGCTTCGGAAGATAGGAGCGAGACGCACGAACTTACCGAAGGAGGTCATTGATAAAATGGAACAAGCCCGCATCAAGCTGAGCCCGAGACTGCGCGGGAGCAAGCTCGACGACTGGAGCCAAGAGTGGGTGAACGAACACTTGGATGCCAAGCAGAAACTATTGTACGTCGACTACGTGATTTCCCGGTTCAAAAAGGGGCCATTGGCCTTCCCCATTGATGCCACGAACAAGCTATACGAGATCAAGGACAAAGTCTTTCCCGATGAAAATTCTTTCCTCGCATGGCTGGATGAACAAAAGTTCGAAGCAACCGTGAGAGAGAGCGTCATTGAATCCGTCCCGCCCACCAAGAAGGTGGCGGACGACGTAATTGTAGCCATGGACCTCAAGACGGGAACCACCTTGTGGAAAAGTTCTCTCGAGGGGACGCCCTCGGGAAGAACTTCGTCGGCGACACCATGCGTGGCCAATGGGCGTGTCTATGCCCTGGGCAGTTCGAGAATTTTCTGCGTGGACGCAAAAACGGGAAAATCGATCTGGGACGAAAAAGTGAATTCATCGGGCGGCGCCTCCTCGGTACTGGTCGAAGGGGGCAAAGTGGTTGTACTGGCTAACCACTTGATTGCCCATGATGCGAATACGGGAGATAAGCTTTGGGAAAACAATGACGTTTCAGGCAAGAGCGCATCTCCTGTCCTTTGGCATCCCGGAGAAAAGCCAATGGTCGTATGCAACTCGAAGAATACGGCGATAGGGGTTGATCTCGATACGGGCAAGACCGTTTGGGAAAAGCCTGCGGGCGGAAGCTCGACTCCAGTGGCATCGGGAGAATATCTGGTGGCGCACGCAAAGGATGAGAAAGCGGGAATCGTCTGCTATCGTTGGACCGACAAAGGCATCGAGGAATTCTGGAAATATCCAAAAGTTACAAGACGTTCGGATTCCAGCCCGATCGTCGAAGGCAATTACGTCTTTTTGTTCGGGGCGGAAATGCGACTGTGCCTCGACCTAAAGACGGGCAAGGTCCTCCACAAGGAAGCCGGCAAGCACGACATTTCGTCTCCCTTATTCGCCGATGGCAAAATTTTCGCCTACGAGATCAAAGGTTCTTTCCTAAATATGGTGAAGGCCGACCCGAACGATTTCACCGAACTGGGAAAGACCAAGGTGCAAGCCCTGCGGTGCTCTTCTCCGGCAATCGCCGGAAACAAGTTGCTGGTTCGCATGGCCGACAGGATTGCCTGCTACGATCTCGGCAAGTAGCTCTTCGGTTTCCAAAAATGTCCGCAAAATTTCGATTGCGGGGCAATTCATAAGCCGAAAGGATTTCCTAAACATTTACATCCAAGTAACCCTTAAAAGGAAATAATCACCATGAACCACCTACAATATATCTGCCTTGGCTTGCTAATGGGCTTGGGCGTCTGCCTAGCTACGGGATTCACCGACGAGGGCCGCGAAGGAAGATACCAAATCGAATCAGGAAAGATTCTGGTCTACTCTCCTACAAGCGGTCGCGACATAAACAAGGAATACCTCATAAAAATCGACACCAAGACGGGCAAAGTCTACAAGCACATCGAGGTAAAGGACGACCAAGGGTCCTCCGATCGCTGGGTAGACATCACAGGCTCCACTGTTAAGAAAAAATAAGAAAACGGCCTTAAACCCTATCCGAACGAGGCTTGTATCGACGATTTTGGCGAACGGCCAAAGCAGGCAAGTCGGGCAATGAGTTTCGAGGACCACCACCATCCGACAGCTCGGAAGCGGCTTTGCGGAGTTCCTCCCATCTTGGCCAATCCAAGGATGGTGAAGTCGCCGTCAAGGCAAGCAAGCTATGCCACTCGATTCGGGCACGCTCAATATCACCGATACGCAATTCCTCATCGAGAACTACCTTGCCGTGCGAACCGGATTCAGCTCGTTCGCGAATAACGTCGGCGGCACCCTCGCCATACTCAAGTGGAACGCCGGCCCGAAGAAAACCCGGGCAGTCAACCGAGCCATAAGTTTGACGACAAACATAAGCGAGCCGGCAATCCGTGGAGGAATAGGCGCGGAATCGATATCCGGCTCGAAGGTTGGCGAGATCACGAACCAAGTCCTCGACAGGATAGGTTTCATCTTCCAAAGCGGCTGCAATGGCGAGCCCCTCGCCTCGGGAAAAGAAGCTAAAAACAATGCCTCGGCGAGTGGGTCGACCACTCTCGTCAATAAGGCCTAATCGATACCAAGCTTCGGCCGGTGAAGCGTTAGTAAGCCGATCCATACTTTCGTTGGAAGTTTCTTCGAAAGGCGAAATATACTCCCGCTTGCTCGTTCGCAAAGGAGGATTGAGAAGCACCTTGCCCTTGGCATCACGCCAACCAAGCACCGTAGCTTCCTCATAGCGAAGTCGCGCATGCAAGACTCCCCCGCGATCGACGAACTCGTCGAGACGACCTCCCGAGGCTAGCACCGGAAGCAGAGGGGCAAAGACCTTCTCGAGTCCTCGGCGTCTCCAAGCTTTTTCAGCAAACTTGCGCCGCATCGAAGGTGGTTCGGTGGTCATGATTTCGCGTAAACGCCGCCGAAAGGACTTTATCAAAAGAACCTGTTTTCCTCCCGACTCCTCATCGATTATGGCTACGGGAATCTCGCGACCGTAAACCTTTTCATCCTTGCTTCCAAAGCGACACGGATTCCCCACCTTCACCTTTTCCAACGTCAGGTGCAGAGAAAGTGCGGGCACCCAGTCATCGTTTGCTAACACCAAAGCTTCTCCCAATGAGACCTTGGACTGCCCTCTCCTGCGCTCCCATTGACCTGCCGAGTTTTTCATCTCGACGATTTGATCCCTCTCGGGATCTCGATCCTCGGCACAATCAAGACCTAAGCGGGGGATGTTTCGGGAAGAAACTTTTGCCAAAGAATCTCGCAACCCGAGCCTTACTTGCTCCTCCGAGAACAAACGATCACCCAGCTTGCGAGCAGCCTCGAGGGGAGAATCTCCGCGAGAGTGGGCAAGGTGCATAAAGGCGAGCATGGCGGACCAGTCGATGGTTTTGGAACGCTTCACCTTAAGAGGACGAGCCTCGCTCATCCGAGATTGTTTTGGAGTAACGACGACATAACCTCTTACGTCCAATCCACGTCTGCCCGCTCGCCCAAACATCTGCAGCAATTCATCGGGGCGGAGCATAATCCGTTTATCGTCGATGCGATATTCCCGATCGGTGACGAGTACTGTACGCATGGAGAAATTGATCCCTGCGGCAAGTCCGGTGGTAGCAACCACGGCCCGAAGCTGGCCCGCCTTGGCGAGAGGTTCGACAACGCCTGCCCGCCGAAGGTAATCGAGCCCGCTGTGATGGTAGGCAACGCGACGCTTGAGCAGACTTGCTAGTTCTTTGCCGGCAATCCGCTTTTGCTCGGGGGTCAACTCCAGAGGATCGACCTCGGGAAGTTCTATGGCTAGCTGGCGGGCCAAGTCCTCTGCAGCTGCTCGGCGAGGAGCAAACAAAAGGATAGGCCCCATACGAGATTCCAATGCGCGAGCCACAAGGGCGGGCAAAAAGTGTCTCCCCTTTCGAGGCTCTCTTGAGTCTTTCAATAGAGCCTCGGAAAATATCTCGTCCAAAGGTACGGGCCTTCTTCCCTCGCTCACCAGTTCAACATTACGACCATGGCCGGTCAACCAGTCCGCCACCTCTGCGGGATTGGACACACTCCCGCTCATCAGAAAAAGTTGAGTGGAGGCTGGTGCAGTGGCAAGGGTTACCTCGTATGCGGGTCCGCGTTGGGCGTCTCCAAGCAGCTGATATTCATCCACCACGAACAGATCGGGGCCTTCACCTCGAAGTATGGAGGCTCGCTGTGTCTCCAGAGTCGCCACAATCACCCGCGCATCAGGTTTGTGCCGAACATCCCCCGTAACTAGACCAACTTCCCACCCACGAGCCCGCCACTCCCGAAACTTGTCGTTGGCCAAAGCTCGCGTTGGGACGGTGTAGACGGCACGCCCTCTCCAGGAAGATTCCATAAGAAGCTCGAACACATAAGTTTTGCCGGCCCCCGTAGGGGCATGCAAAACCACGTCCCGACCATCTCGCAGAAATCCCAAGGCACGACTTTGCCAAGTATCGGGAAGCATCAGCTTTTCACCGAAATCTTTTATATCCGATTGCATCCAGGCATGCTCCACGTTGAATAAGAGGGGTTGTGAACAAGTATTGGCCACATGCAAACAGGATTTGCAAATTGATAAAGTTCCCGAGGAGAGAGGAAGAGCGCTCGCCGGCATGCTGAATATCATCGTAGCTTGCGGTCGATCTCGCGTAATTGGCAAAGCGGGGCGGCTTCCATGGGACATCCAAGAAGACTGGGAATACTTTCTGGAAACCACAAAGTCGGGTACTCTGATCATGGGTAAGCATTGCTTTTCGGAAATGGGGCCGCACACGAACGACCGTAAAGTAATTGCCCTTAGCCGTGACCCTAAAGTCGAATTTCCAAACACCCGAAAGGCCGGCTCACTACCGGAAGCTCTTGCCATGGCGGAAAGAGACGGTGGCGATGTGTGGATATGCGGTGGGCGTATCGTCTACGAGGAAGCCATACCATTGGCCGACCATCTTTACCTGACCCTCATTCACGCCGAATTCGAAGGAGACGTCTTTTTCCCCGCATG
>CALBIN010000183.1 GCA_937893275.1 uncultured Opitutia bacterium
AAATACACCTTCACCATGTGGACCGCCTTCTACGGAAAAGTAGCCCGTACCCGTATCGAAAGTCACCGTGCCCGTATCGACGACAATGCTTGCGTTGAGGTAATTCCCGGAAACGAAGATGGCACCCTCGTTGGAGAGCCATTCACCGGACACGTCGACGTCGCCGACCTTAGCTACTCCGGGAGTCAGGAAAGCTATGCGACCTCCTGCTGAACCTCTCATTTGGTCGTTGCCTGAAACTTTTATGCCTGATCCGGCTTTTGCTTCGACACGACCATGATTAAAGATTCGAGCGCCTTCGAGCCTTACCGATCCCCCTGATCCGGAAGCAGCGGCACCAACTCCATTGGATCCGTTTGCGGAAATCGTTACGTTTTGGTTGACTGTCAATTCACCCGAGGCTTTTAACCAAATTCCGCCGCCGCCGGCTCCGGCTCCCCCCGTTGCCGAGGCACCACCCGAACTGCCGCCCAATAGCGAATCGAGAGCTCGATCCCCGTAAATCTTTGAATCACCTGAACCATGACCTCCATGAGCGGCGCCATGGCCTTCGGCCGAGACTTGGGTAGCGGCTCCTGGACCACGGCCTGTTCCTGCCCCCGGATCATCTCCGTCATATCCACCCAATCGGCCGGCGCCTCCATTAAGCTCGGTTGCATGTCCGCCATCTGCTCGAATGTTCGTACCCACAACGAGATTTCCTGCAGTGGCTTCCAGTACTAGGGCGTTGCGACCTTTCAAGGTAACAATCACTCCGCCGCCAAGTTCTATATTGGTGAAAGAGAAACGACAGGTTGAATAAGACCAACCGATCCCGTCCTCGCCGATATGTGTCTTGTCTTCTATTATTCCGTAGGCTACGTTCCCGTCGGAATGGGTTAGTACGCCCATGTCGGTGTCGATGACTATGCCGCCCGTGTAGAAAACCATATCCTCCAAGTTGGAAGGCCGAGTGAAACGGGCACCGCCGGAAGTGCCGGGAGGACTACCCGTGCCACCTTCCAGAAGAACATTGCCAGTCCCGAGATTTTCGAAGTTTTCGGTGCCCTCTAGATAGATACGCCCACCGGCACCGCCTCCGGCACCTCCCGATACGTCCACTGAACCGAATGCGGTCATGGAAAAGTTTTTTCCTTTAAGGTAGATGGCTCCACCCGATCCACCGCCCGAACCCGATCCGCCTCCTCCGCCGATTGATGAAATGGTAGCGTTTACGATCAAGTTGTCGGAGGCCACCACTTTGATTGCGCCGCCCCCGCCTCCACCTGTAGAGCTTCCGTTTCCACCGCCTCCCGACCCACCTAGAAGATCATCCAAGGTTCCCTTGCCGTAAGGTTGACCAGACGTTGGTGTAGCTCCTCCGCCCGTTCCTCCGTAACCTCCACCTCCGTTGGCCCCACCTCCGGGACCAAGACCTCTAGCGGAGAGAACGCCGCCGACAAAGCCGCCGGCTGTAGCCGTTCCTCGGGTGCTCGGATTACCATTTCCTCCGGATAGGTTGATGGGGACTCCGAAGTAGGCGTCCCCATCGGTGACAAGTATTTCCAAGGCTCCGTTCCCGACTACCTCGACTTCCAGATTGCCCATCAACTTGATATCGTCGAAGGTGAAACTGCAAACGTCGTAACTGTAGGAGTTTCCAATAGAATCAGTATAGGAAGATGTGCTGATAATTCCGGTTCGAGAATCCCCGCCATCGTGCTTCCAAGTTCCCCGCGTCGTGTCGATGAATAATTTTCCGGTATCATAGAATACCTTGTTTTCGGCCACGAAACTGATTGTATCGTCTGCCCAATCCTGACCACCGTCATTGGATCCGAAAACTCTATAATAATAGGTCTGCCCCTTCGCCAATCCTTCGACGTCGATTGAAAACTCGCCTGTTTCCCTTATCCAGAACTCGACTTCACCCCAGATATGTCCCCATCCCTGAAAAACCGGTTCCAAGCGGATGGCTCTGGCCATGATGCGATCCATGGGAATGTCCATCCAAGTACCAACGCTTTGTAGACCGACTTGTCCGGGTACAGTCTTGATATTCGTGAAGGTCAAGTCTTCATCGGCTGCGTGAACTGTGACTTCCATTAATTCATCTCCCCTGTCGCGAGGCATGAAGTAAATACGAATCTTTTCCAGTTCGCGTTCCTTTCCTAGGTTAAAGGTAAGGCTTGTGTTTTCCTTATACCAGGCTGTCCAAGTCGATCGCCAACCATCGGCCGGCAATTGGCCGTCCAATAGTTTTTGGGCGGGATACGTAGTAGGATCTTGGTTGGGAGCGGGATCAGCAATGACCGTAACTCCGCTAGTCATTTTCGTAAGTCCCACGACTGCAATTCCTGCGTCCACGTCGTTGTCCCAGTTGGAGGGATTGGTGCCGCCGTCGTTAGCTCCCCAGTAAACTTTTACGTTGGCTGCACGATTTACGTTCATGGGCGCTTGGTTTTTGAATGCGTGCCCTCCCGGTAGACGATTCTGAGCTCCCCACTTGTGGGCTAGGTAAGCTTCGATGCTTATCATGTCTTCATCCGAGAGCGACTCGGAGTAGATGAGCAACTCGGCCAATTCACCATTCCAGTAGCGGTTTGCAATATTCCGGTCGTTGGTGAAATTGCTTGCTTGGACGGGACCGTTTGGTCTTACCGCGACTACACTCACTTCACCCGTGGAGAAGTCAGTGATGAGACCATC
>CALBIN010000184.1 GCA_937893275.1 uncultured Opitutia bacterium
GCGGCTTTGAGCTTCTCCACGACCCGACCAATGTTCTGATCCATCCGGTCGATCATCGCGGAATAGAGAGACATCTTGAAATCCAATTCATCCCGCATCTTTTTGTCGTAGGTTTCCCACTTCGGAACGTCGAGGGGTGAGAGGGCCCATTTCTTATCAATCAACCCCAGCTTCACCATGCGCTCGTAGCGTTCTCGGCGGAGCTTGTCCCAGCCCACCTCCTTGAAGCGCCCACGGTATTTTTTGGTATCTTCCTCACGGGCATGAAGCGGGAAATGCGGGGCGTTGTGGGCGACGTAGAGAAAAAGGGGCTTGTCCGGGTGCTTCTCGAAGCATTCGTCCATGAAGTGGAGAGCATAGTCGGTAAAGACATCGGTGGTGTACCATTCCTGATCCGGGTGGAGGTGATTGACTGGAGTCTCGGTGGCGGGCAGCACCTCCTTGTCGTCCAGGTAAATCTGACAGTTGCGCAGCACCGTAAAGTAGGAATCGATGAAGTTGCGGGCACCGTAAAAACGGTCGAAACCGCGGGCGATGGGCGATTGTTTGGGTTCCGTACCAAGGTGCCACTTGCCTGTCATCATGGTGCGGTAGCCGCCTTTGCGGAGGCGCTCGGCCAAGGTCGGGACGTCGGGCAAAATGGTCCCGCTGTAGCTGGGAATTCCACGATCTCTGGACATATGACCCATGCCCGCCTGGTGCTGGTAGACCCTGGTCAACAGGGCCGCCCGGGAGGGGCAGCACCGGCCGGTGTTGTAGAATTGGGAGAAGCGCAGCCCATCGGCAGCAAGCTTGTCGAGGACTGGGGTTTCGATCTCTCCCCCGTAGCAACCGAAATCCGAATACCCGGCATCGTCCGCCATGATCACTACGATGTCGGGCTGTTTTTTAGCGACCAAGGTCGAGGCTGCCAACAGGGCAAGAAAGAGAAAAAGAATTGAATTCATAGCATAACAGATAGGCTAAGAGACGGTCGATCAGTCAGGCAAGAACAGTATTCCCCCAACAGCATGATTGACGGGTAGAACAAGGGTCATCTATGAACTCTTTCTAATGAAAGCGTTCCAATTGATAGCCGTTGTTTTAAGCCTGATAATGATTAGTCAGGCGGATGGCCAAGAAATTGCCAACAAGCAAAGGGCCTTTGCCGGGCACTGGGCGCTGGAGATGAATAACGGAGCCGCAGGATGGATGGCTCTGGAGCTAACCGAGGGGGAATGGAGCGGACAGCTCTGGACGGTGGGAGAACCCAAGGCGATCAAAGACCTCAGGTATGCCGATGGAAAGCTGAGTTTCAGGCGGTCCCTGAGAATCGGCCCACCCGATTATCCTGGCGGGCCTTATACCGGAGAGCGGGTGATGCGCGACCTCGAGGCTACCGTCAAGGGTGATGGGATAAGAGTGATGATGAAAGTTTCCGGCGGGAAACTCTTTGTCCATGTCGGCAAGCGACTACCTCCCCTACCCCCGAAACCCGATCTTTCCAAAGTGAAGTTCGGCAAACCCATTGAATTGTTTAACGGTGTCGACCTGACGGGCTGGAAACTCATCAACCCAAGGAAGATCAATGGTTGGAAAGTGAAGGATGGAGAACTGGTAAATGAAACGCCCAAGAAGACCTTCGATGCCTTCGCTCCCTATGGGAATCTAGGGACGGAGCGAACATTCGGTGACTCCAAGCTGACCATCGAGTTCAACGTGCCCCCCGGAGGAAACAGTGGAATTTACGTACGCGGAGCCTACGAAGCTCAAGTCGTGGACCGGGACAGCCGGATGCAGGGTCTGCAAGGAGTCGGGGCGATCTTCAGCCGGGTCAAACCGACTAAGAACGCGGGCAAACCCGGAGGCCAATGGCAAAGCTACAAAATCACCATCGTGGACCGGCACGCCACCGTCGTCCTGAACGGCGAGAAGGTGATCGACAACCAACCGCTCATCGGCAACACCAACGGTGCTTTCCAAGCGGATGTTACCCGCCCGGGACCTTTGCACCTGCAGGGAGACCACACCTCGGTCCGCTATCGTAAAATCGTTCTATATCCGGTGCTCGGGCAGACCGGCGGGTAAGAGTAATCTATTTCTTCTCTTCCGCTCTCTTGCGTTCCGCTGCCCGTTCCTTGTCGTACTTTTCCTTGTGCTCGTCGATCAGGGCTTGAGCTTCCTTGAGGCGTCGCCCGAGGTCATCCAGTTGGAGAGCTTTTTGGGATTCGTGGTTGGCCCGACGGGCAAAATCTTTGGGGGACAGGTCGTCGAAGCCGGTTAATTTTACGGGAACGTTTTCCATTCTCCAGTTGTCGCTGCGCTGGGTGGCAAAGGGAAGGTCGTTGTGATCGGCCGACTGGAGGTTGCCCATCGGGTTGCGTCCCCAGGCATAGCGGAAATGAAGGGGCTCGGAAACGTGCGGGCTGGATAGCGCGATGATCCTCCGGTCATGTTTGGGCCGGTTGTGCTGATCTTTTCCCGTAACCAACCACTCGGCTTCCGCGGGCTGAAACCTGCGGTCCTTGCCGGCGATGGCAAAGCCTTCGATGGGCCCGTTGGTGACCGCTCGGACCCAAGTGTCCATTTTGAGGATGATCTTTCCCTCCTCGATCTTCATCTCGGTATACATTGGCGGTTTCCATTTGATGTCCTTCTCGAAGCCATACTGGGTGGCTAGAGCCCAGCGCGAGATGCGCTCGCCCACGGGAATCTTC
>CALBIN010000185.1 GCA_937893275.1 uncultured Opitutia bacterium
TAGACCCGTTTCTTGCTTTTCGACCTTTAGCGGTTTGCCGCTGGACCGAGTGATTTTTTTGTTGGGGAATTTTCCGGCTAGTTTCACTTCCAAGTTCTTTACCGGGCCTTTGCTCCAGTTTGCGAGAGTGATGACGGAGGCGTTTTTAGTTTCCACGATGCAGGACTCGACGAGGGGCTCGGAGCAGGTGACGGGGAGGAGGAGGTCGCGGGCGGGCCGGGCGATGAGCCGGCGGACCGCGGTGTGGAGGTCGGTGGGGTGAAAGTGGCTGAGGGAATCGGCGGCGCTTGAACGGTCGGCGGGGATGAGGGGGACGGAACCATGATAATAGGAGAGCCCGGGAAGGAAGGCGCACGACAGGGTTTCCCCTTTCCCGGGGGTTGAGTGGACGATGGCGGGCGAACCGTTTGCGAATTTTGCGAGGACTTCGCCGCCTTTGGCTTTAAGTTTTGCCCTTACGGACAGGACGGGAAGTTTGGCCCCGTCCCAACTGGTTTCCGCGATGGGCTTGGTGAAGGCCATGTCCTGGCGGATCATGTCGATTTGGGCGCCATCGGGTTCTTCGATTCCGTTTACTTCGATCCCGAGGAGAGGAAGAAGAATTTCGTTGGGCCGATCGTACTCGTTGAGGGTTCCCGCCCCGGCGGTGGCGAACAGACGTCCGCCCGCTTTCACCCATTTTGCGATTTTGGAGGATGCGGCCCGGGAGACGTGCTTGTCGGCCAGATAGAGGACCTTGTACTTGGCGAGGGTGCCGTCGAGGGCATCGGCCTCCACTAGGAAGTCGAGGGGAATCTGGGCATGACGTATGGCGAGGTAAAGGGAGCGCTTGCCTGCCGCGAAGGAACCGTGCGAGTCTCCCCAGACATCGCCCGTTTCGCTAAACCAGAGGCCGGCCTGGGCAGGGCGGGGGCGACCGTTCCATACGACGTCCTCGAACAGTCCGAGTTCTCGGAAGCCCGTGAGGACGGTGGCATAGTTGTCGAAATTGTTTACGTAGTTTTCCGTGTAGGCAGCCTGTACGGGCCGGAACTCGAAGAGGTTTACGATCTGCATGCCGTGCCCGAGGGCCCCGTAGAAGAGACGTCTCCAGGTGTCCGGACGATTGTTCGGCCAATGGGCCATGCAGTAGTAGTGAATTTTCTGATCGGGCTTTCCCCGGACGCCGGCGCTTAGCAGGTCGAGGTTCAGGTTGTTCAGTTGCATGGAGGCCACGGGCATTTGGAATAAGTAGTCTTCGCTCCATGGCTGGGTCATGCCTTCAGCTCGGAAGACGTTTACCCACTTGTGGACTTCGCCCAGGTACCTGTGTTCGGCGGGATAGTGAGGGGAGTAGTTGGCGCCGATGCCGGCGTTCGGAAGGTGTTTTCGCAGGATGTCGGTTCGTTCCTTGATCTTTAGAATTCCGTGGTGATGCAGGTAACGCTTGGACCAGTAGAAGAGTCCGGGCCTGTCGGCTTTCGCCTCGTCGGAGACGTCGTAGGCAATGGATTCCCAGTCTTTCGCTCCCGGCGCGAGGTCGGCCGGCTTGAGCTTTTTCCCTTTGGCGTAGGCTCGAAAGCCATCGGTGGCCTCGGTTCCTCGGGGGCGGGGCAGGCCGATCTCATCGCCGAGGCTGATCGTGGCCATCTTGTTCGCCCTGTCGGCAAGCTTGGTTTTGCAATGCTCTTCCAGTTTTGGGGTGGGCACGCCTCGAACGTCGGTATAACCGTCAATCCTCGAGCCGCGTCCCGAGGTGTCGTTTGTCCGGGTGATGCCGAAAAGCTTTTGAAAGCGCTCGACGGCCTTGTCGTAGGCGGGATCGAGCCCCGTGCGGAAGGTGAGGGCATAGGTGATGCATTGGGTGGGGAGCTTGCCGTGCTTGGGTAACTTTTCGAGTTTGGCGAGAAGGTCGAAGGCGACGTCGCGCTCTTGAATGATTTTGCGAGAATACCGGGTGTCTCCGAAGTAGGCGAGGTTGAGGGTTTCGCCCGTGGTCTCGAAAGTTTCCATTCTCGAAAGTTTCCCGCGAGCATCTTTCACCGCTACTTCCACAACGACTTTGCCTGCCGGCTTTAGGCGTAGGGCCCATTGTCCGTCATTCATGGTGTCGAGGAGATGCCCGACTTCCTGCCAATCGGTTGTTTTGCCCGGCTCGACTTGCAATTGAAGGGGCTTCCATGATCGCATGTGCACCCAGTATGGCGAGTGCTCGGTGCCGTTCTTGGCCGTTACCGTCACTGCTTCCTTACCGAGGTTTTTGACCCTTAGGGAAACGTCGCCTTGTTGCGTGAGAAGGCCGTCGAGCGGCAGGTAGCGTTCCTTCTCGATTCGTTTGGCGACTTCCTCAACGTCGCGGGTGAGCATGACGAGATCGAGGTTCCGCTTGGCGGCGGGCTCGGGTTGCTTGCCCGCGAACAAGGTGATGGTGGCTGTGCCCGGCTTTAGGTTCACGAATGCATCATGCCCTTCCCAGACAATGTTCTCGGTGGCTCCCCAACTCCATTTGTGATCAGTTTTCAGCTTTTGGGAGAACGCCCAGATCTTGAGGTTCTTTCGGGAACCGTATAGACGGTCGAAGACTGTTTTTCCTCCCTGCTCGATGCGAATGCGAAATTCGGTGGAGAACCGATAAGCTGCTTCGTAGCGGACGAGGACGTGATATTTTCCACTTTCCTTAACCGTTACGTTCATGGAAGCGGAAGCCCGATGAGCTTGAGGGGCGGCGCCGAGAAACGCTTGCCGACTGAGGAAGCAGTTGGCAAAGGAGGCCGCATAATAGTTTTCCCCCCATTTCTTTGGTTGCCATCCGGATTTATCGCTAAGGGAGGGCTTGAACTCCTCGGCTTCCAGATAATGGTTGCCGTCGGGGGCTGGGCCCGCGGGTAAGTCGTCTCTATATGATCGGGGCGTGACTTCCGATGCGAAAGATTCGCAAGTGAGTAAGGGAAGCACGGCAACTAATGGTAAAAGTAAAAGCTTCATCCCTCAGTTGTGGGAGAAATTTGAAGTTTTGCCAAGCCCCGGAGAGGGTTTCCTAGAAAAAAACGAGTTACGGGAGGCCCTTTAGGTCAAGGGCCAGAAGGTCAAGATCAAGGGTGTGCCCGCGGCCAGAATCATGATTTCCAGCGGAAGGCCCATTCTCCAGTAGTCTCCGAAGCGATAACCGCCCGGTCCAAGAACCAGGGCGTTGCACTGGTGGCCGATGGGAGTGAGGAAGGCGCAGGATGCTCCCACTGCCACGGACATAAGGAAGGGGTCGGGATTAAGGTTCATGGCGATTGCGATGCCCGCGGCTATGGGCGCCATGATGAGTGCGGTCGCTGCGTTGTTGATGACGTCCGACAAGCACATGGTTACGCCCATTACGATGGCGATTATCACCCAATGAGGAAAGGAGCTGGCGGACAGTGCCATTTGTTTGGCTACGAGTTCTGCGCAACCCGTGTCTCGCAGGGCTTGGCTGAGAGGCATCATGGCGGCGAGGAGAACGATGACGGGCCAGTCGATTTCACGATATATGTCTCGTGTAGGCAGGATACCTAGAAGGATATAGGCTAATGCGGCTCCTACGAAAGCGATCGTCATGGGCAGAACGCCTGCAGCGCTTAGGCCGATTGCCGCCGCGAACACAAGCAAAGCAAGTCCTGCCTTTTGGAAGGATCCGACGTTCACTTCTCGTTCGGCTAGAGGAAGCAGGTTGAGAGTGGCGACGCGATCGTCCATGGTCTCTGCATCGCCGTGAAGGAGTAGAACGTCACCGACCCTAAAAACGACCTTATCGAGGCGCTTGCGAATAGGTTCACCCTGTCTGGCGATGGCGAGAAGTACTACACCGCGCCCCATTCGTCGACGGAGGTAAGAGCGTCCGCGCCCTTCAAGCAGGGAGCCTCTGGAGACGATGGCCTCGAGGTAACCGAGGTCGTCGCTTTCGAAATTGTCGATTCGTTTGCGGATTTCCTTGGCAAGCCGTAATCCGTGCAGGTCTAGGACTTCCTGTAGGTCTACGGGGTCGGCCTTTGCGAGAAAACGGTTGCCGGCTTCGAGGACTCCGTCGGGATCGACTGTGACCACCTTGTCGTCCTTATTCACGAAACCTATGAGTTCCAGTTTTTGTCCGAGTTCCTTGGCGAATTCTCCTACGGTTTGACCAATCAAGCCACATTCCTCGGGGACGCGTAATTCGGTAACGTATTCGTTGATTCGAAAAAGGGCCTGCCCCCCTGGTTTCGTTCGCGAGGCTTTTGGTATAAGACGCCAACCGATCAAGGCTACGAAGGCTACGCCCGCAATCGCCACCACCGCGCCAACGGGAGAAAAATCGAAGAGGCCGTACGGTTGAGCATTCGGTACCAAATCTGCCCGCATGGTTGCGATGATGATGTTGGGAGGCGTGCCGATCATTGTCATCATGCCTCCAAGAATACTTGCGAAGGCCAGGGGCATGAGAAGCATTCCAGGGGGGCGTGCCCGTTCCGCTGCCGTACGGAGGGCGACTGGAAGCATTAGGGCAAGGGCACCGACGTTATTCATGAAGGCCGAACAAACCATAACCACCGTCGAGAGCGAAAAGATGTGGCCGGACTCACTTTTAGTTAAGGGGAGAATACTCCGGGCGATGATATCCACCACACCCGCGTTGCGTAGGGCCCGACTGATGACCAGTACCGCTCCCACCGTGAGGACGGCGGGATGACCGAATCCGGATAAGAGGTTGCCGGGATCCCTGACCAAGGTCGAAGCTCTTCCCAGCGCGAATTCCAATAGGAGATCCGCCGTGACCAGCAGAACGAGAGATATGACTGCCACGACGTCGTGCCTCCATTTGTTTCTGGCGAAAAGAACAAAGGTTGCCACTAGAATGCCGACGACGGTGAATTGCTCAGGAGTGTGAATCATTTCCGCCACCCATGCTTATGGTTTCGGCGATTGCAAGCAAGACCGGTTCGCTGGGAAAGAATGGGATTTTTGGTATTCGCGCTTGCGTTCGGTCGCTCAAACGTCTGAATTTCGTCTTCCCTTCCTTCATTTCACCCTTCTGACCCATCATGATAAAGACTATATCCACTCCTGCCTTTGCTCTCGCTCTTGCCTTCGGAGGCGTTCTTGTCGCTCAAGACAAGAACCAAGACAAGGAATTGGCGCAAATCAATGCCGCTCTTCCCTCCAAGCCGACCGTCAAGCCGAGCAAAAAGCACAAGATTCTCGTTTACTCGAAGCCGAGTGGTTTTCGGCATGGTTCGATTCCCACCGGGATCAAGGGCTTGCGAGCCATGGCAGCCAAGACCAAAGCCTTTGAGGCAACCTTCACCTTGGAGACCACTGAATTCACGACCGAGGGTCTGAAGAAGTACGACGCCATAATCTTCAACAACACCACGCATGTCCAAAAGGCTTTCACCGAGCAGTCTCAGCGTGACGCCATCCTCAATTTCATCAAGGACGGCAAGGCCTTCATGGGTTTCCATTCCGCATCTGACGGAGGAATGACCGGGTGGAACGAGTACACCGAAATGATAGGTGGCTGTTTTGCCGGCCACCCTTGGAATGCCGGCGGAAAGTGGCCTTTTACCGTGGAGGATCCGAGTCACCCCGCGACCAAAGCCTTCAAGGATATGAAGACCTTCGAGTATTCCGATGAAATTTACCAGTACAAGAATTACGATCGTAAAAACGTTCGCGTGCTTGTTTCCCTTGATGCGGTCAAATCAGGCAAGAAGGGTAATTCCAAAACGAACGATTATCCCGTTTCATGGGTGCGATCCTACGGCAAGGGCAGGATATTCTACTCGAACTTCGGACACAACAAGGCCACTTGGTGGACTCCTTACATGCTCCAGCATTTTCTTGATGGCATTCAGTGGGCCCTTGGAGACATCGATGGACCATCCGAATCCCTTCCTCTTCCCAAAAAATAATACTCTGTGTTCAAACTTTAAACTCAAACTTACCAAACTACGGAGAACTCAAAAATGAAAGAAACCGAAAACGTCTCACGACGAAAATTCCTAGGGGCTACAGCAACCGCTAGTGCTGCCATAACCTTTCCACATGTTTTGAACGCCCAGAAAGCGCGCAGCGAAACCGTGCGCTTCGGATTAGTTGGATGTGGCGGTCGCGGTACGGGAGCCGCAACCCAGATTCTGAACTCTCAGCACAATACTAAGCTCGTGGCCATGGCCGATGCCTACATCGACAAGGTGGACGGCGCCCACAAGCGAGTCGCCAGAACCCATGAGAAGAAAGTGGACGTGCCTCAGGATATGAAGTTTGCGGGTTTCGACGCTTACAAGAAGCTTATGGAGCAGGATCTCGACCTCGTCGTTCTTGCCACTTCTCCCGGCTTCCGTCCCTTGCATTTCGAGAACGCCGTAAACAAGGGACTTCATGTTTTCATGGAAAAGCCCGTTGGGGTAGATGGTCCCGGTATTCGTCGGGTTCTCGCGGCCAACGAAATTGCCAAGAAAAAGAACCTTTTGGTCGCCGTTGGTTTGCAACGTCACCATGAGCCCCAATACCAAGAAACCATCAAGCGCCTGCAGGACGGAGCCATTGGAGATATTAATTACATGCGCGCCTTCTGGAATGGCGGAGGAGTATGGACGCGCGGTCGCCAAGCGGACCAGACCGAGCTCCAGTACCAAATGCGCAACTGGTACTACTTCAATTGGCTCTGCGGTGATCACATCACCGAGCAGCATATCCACAACCTCGACGTCATCAACTGGCTCAAGGACGGTTTCCCCGTGGAAGCCAATGGGCAGGGCGGTCGTGAGGTTCGCGGAAATTCAGCCAATGACGGCGACGCCAAGAATCACGGCGAGATCTTCGATCATCATTTCGTCGAGTACAAGTATGCCGACGGATCCCGCCTGTATAGCCAGTGCCGACACATCAAAGGGTGCTTCAACAGCGTATCCGAACATGCCTATGGTTCCAAGGGCGAGTCGGACATAGGACGCTCAACAATCTTCGGCAAGGACGACAGCGCTTGGCGTTTCTCGGGCAAACGCCTCGGGGGGCACCAGCAAGAGCAGCTCGATCTTATCGACGCTTTGGCAAAGGGAGAAATCTACAACGAGGGAGACTATGGAGCCAAGAGTACGCTTACCTCCATTCTCGGTCGTTACGCGACTTATTCCGGGAAGACCGTTACTTGGGATCAAGCGATGAATAACAAAATTCAACTTTGCCCGGATCTCGATAACTTGACTTGGGATAGCGATGCTCCCATTCAGCCCAATCAGGATGGTCACTACTCTGCGGCTGTTCCGGGCAAGTCCAGAGTCGTCTAACGATTATCGAAATTCCCTACAGTTTACTTTTGAAGAAGCCTCGGCGAAGATTCGCCGAGGCTTCTTCTTTTTGACCAACTCCAATTCTTTCTCTAAAGGTTCGCCATTATGATTCTTTCCGACACCGCTATTCTTGCTGCCATTGATTGCGGCGACATCGTGGTCGAGCCTTTCGATCGTGATCGTCTCGGCACCAATAGTTACGACGTGGGCCTAGGCAAAAATCTCGCCTGCTACATCGATGAAGTGCTGGACGCTAGAGTTCATAATCACGTCGAGCGTTTCGAGATTGCTCCGGAGGGCATTGTTCTCGAGCCGGGAAAAACCTATCTGGGCGTTACCGAAGAATACACCGAGACTCGTCGCTATGTTCCTTTTTTAGAAGGGAAGTCCAGCGTGGGTCGTCTGGGGATTGATATTCATGCGACAGCGGGTAAGGGCGACGTTGGGTTTTGCAACCATTGGACACTTGAAATTTCTGTGGCTCAATCCGTACGCGTATATGCGGGCATGCCCATCGGGCAACTTATCTACTTCCACGTTGGTGGCGAAATAGCGGTTGATTATTCCTCCAAGTCATCAGCCAAGTACAACGAGCGTACCCCTTATCCCGTTGAATCGATGATGTGGAAGAACAATTTCTAGATGCGCCGTGGACGAAGACTTGCATCGCGAGATTTTGGAGGAACACGGTCGTCGTCCACGTCATAAATACGAGCTTCCCGAGGCAGAACTCATCGGTGAATATCGAAGCGGGTTGACGGGCAATGAATCAAAGTTGTTTCTCAAGCTATCCACTGACGGAACTGTTTCCGATGCAAGTTTTATGGGTCAGGGGTCTGCCCTGTCGTTGGCTTCCGGCTCTTTGATTACTAGCTATGCCTCGGGCCAAACTACGAAAGAGTTGTTGAAGCTTTGCCGTACAGTTAGTCGCGTAATTCTAGAGGGAGCGGATGAGGATCTTCCGGGCGAGCTGGTCGTCTATCATACGATTTGTCGTTTTCCCGAGCGTCACGATTGCGCTCTTCTCGCTTGGCGAGCCTTAGAGCATGCCTTGGAAGAAGCCTAGCTTCGGCGACGAGCCCAACCGCCTCCGTATTTTGGTTTGCCGCCATAGCCCTGGTTCCCTCTTCCGTAATTCCCCTGAGAGCGGTAGGAGGGGGCAGGCTTTTCAACTTCGTAATGGGTGTCAGGCAATTCCCTAATAAAACGACTCAACTGCATCCTGACAGGCGTTCCCTTTTGATTAGATAGCATCGGAAAGATCATGAACAACTCTTTCTCTGCTCTAGTTGCGGCGACATAGAACAGGCGCCGTTCCTCCTCGAGGTCGCCTTCACCGTCAATGGCTCTTTTGATGGGAAAAAGTCCATCGGCCAGGCCTATGATAAAGACATAAGGAAATTCCAAGCCTTTCGCCTGATGAATCGTCGATAGACGCAGGCAACTCTCTTCGGATCGCGTAACTCGATTCCCGGATTCGGAACTGAGCAAAATGAGTTCGGCAAGCATCTCTGATAGGTTGTCGTATCGAGATGCAAATTCTATGAGGCTTTCGAGATCCTCCTCACGATGAGCCCAGTTGTCGTAGGTATAGCGAATGAAGTCGGCATACCATCCGTTGACCGCTAGATCGACGACCTTGACTGGCGGGGAGGTGCGAGCTGCTTCATCGACTGCCTGGAGCGTTTCCACGAGGGCATCCCAGTCTTCTTCGGCATCCGCAGGTATCTTTTTGGAGACCGCTTCCGTTGCGAGAGCTTCCACCATCGGAATATTGTTCTTCGAAGAGATCGTTTCTGCCAAATTTAGGATTTTCGAAGCGGTCTTTTCTCCAATTTTCGGTAACAGGCATGCAAACCGATGGAAGGCCGGGAGGTCTTTCGGGTTTACGATGAAGCGTAACTGGGAAACCAAGTCCTTTACGTGCGCTTGCTCAAAGAAGCGAATCCCGCTGGTGATTACGAATGGAGTTCCTCTTCTTGAAAGCTCCATTTGTATGTCCATCGCGTGGAAGTGGGCGCGATAAAGGATAGCGATATCGGAGTAGCGGGCTCCACTGTCAATCAATCTGTCGATGCGATTCAGAACATAATCCGCTTGCTGATATGCATCCATCGCAGGGACGAAAACCGGGAGATTTTCGTTTGGTCGAGATGGTTTGAGGATTTTAGTGTAACTACGGTCAATGGATCTGGATTCGAGAATGTCGTTGGCCAGTTCGAGAATCTGGGGCGAACTTCTATAGTTCGTCTCAATCTTGTAAATGGTGGTTTCGGGATGCCGCTTAGGGAAATCGAGAATTTGATCAAGGTCCGCTCCTCGCCAAGTGTAAATGCACTGAGCGTCGTCACCGACTGCCATGATCTGGTGGTTTGCGGCAATCTTGTCGACTATGCTAGCCTGAAGGACGTTAACGTCTTGGTATTCATCCACCAGAATATGGCGGAAGCGATTTTGGTAGTAAGTCGCAGCTTCATCGTTGCTTTCGAGAACCTTTAGCCAGAGCTCCAAAAGGTCATCATAGTCCGTAAGCCCACGTCGGAGCTTGGTTTCTCGATATTCCTCCGCGAAGAACGCAATTTGCTCAGCTACATCTCTGTTTGAGGGATAACGAGCTCTTGCCGCCTCCTCTACGGGTCGCATGACGTTCCTTGCGAAACTTATAAGATTTTTGAGCACTTTTGGCTTTGGGTTGTCTTTTTTCTTAAGGAAGTCCGGATCGGACTCCCGAATGATTTCGCCTAGCAGTGCATCGGAGTCGGAGTCGTCGAGAATAGTGTAATTCCGAGGAAGACCAACGACGTCGCCGAAACTTCTCAAGACTTGCCCGCCGACATGGTGGAAGGTGCCACCCAAAAATTGATGTGAGGCCACTCCTGTAAGATGTTCGACCCGGTCTAGCATCTCTCTTGAGGCCTTGTTCGTAAATGTCAGGAGGAGGATTTCTTCCGGAAGAGCTCCTTGAGTAAGTAGGTAGGCCACTCGATAGGTGAGCGTACGAGTCTTTCCTGAACCGGCTCCAGCCAAGACAATGGCAGGTCCGTCGGGAGCGGTAACTGCTGCATACTGGTCGTCGTTAAGTTCGGCCCGAAAATCGATTTGGGCTTTGGCAGCCGCTGTGGGCGCATCACCGAACAGGTCGTCGTCCTCATCCTCGTAGTCGTACACGGGGGGATACCAATTGGGAAAATACTGTTTCCTGCAAGCGTTTTTGGAAAAGTTCCTTATCTCAACGGGGCCAAATGATCCCTGTGAATGACCTCTGCTCCGTTTCTTTCCGGGAAAATAAGGTGAATCTCGTCGTTGCTTTTGCCTTTGACTTGAGAGAGTTCTTCAGAGCTGAACCGGCAAATCCCTCTCGCGATTATTTCACCGTCCGGGTTTTCAATGGTTACGACGTCGGATCGGCAAATCTCTCCTCGGCAGGAGACCAAGCCTATGGCGAGCAGGCTCTTTCCTTCTTGGATAATCGCTTGGCATGCACCTTCGTCCAGAACCAGAGCTCCCGTGGGTTCAGGAAAAAATGCAAGCCACTTTTTGCGTTCATTGAGCCCTAAGCCCGCAGGAGCGAAAAAGGTGCCGGTGGCCTCGCCTTTCAGAATAAAGGGCAAACGATCCGGTTTCGTCCCGCTTCCCACAAAAACTGCACACCCTGACATCGTGGCTATCTTAGCGGCTTCGATTTTGGTAACCATGCCCCCCACTGCGGTCGAGCTTTTCGTGCCTTCCGCCATGGCTTCGATGGCTGGGGTGATTTCAGAGACGAATGGTATGATGTCTCCATCTTCCGGAGAAGTCATGAGTCCCGGTGCAGTTGACAAGATCGCAAGCATTTCAGCCTTGCAGAGAGACGCGAGCAGCGCGGATAGGACATCGTTGTCGCCGAAGCGAATTTCCTCATCACTTACGGAGTCGTTCTCATTGATGATGGGAATGGCGCCATGTTCGAGAAGTCGCTGCAAGGTGAGCTCGACGTTTTGAGAACTTTTTCGACTACGGAAGTCTTCGCGAGTGAGGAGCATTTGGGCGATTATCAGACCCAGTGGTTCGAAGGCTTCGCTCCATATGTCCATGAGCAGGCTTTGACCTATTGCGGCGCAGGCTCGAAGTGTGGAAAGATCCGAGGGGCGTGCGGAAAGGCCAAGCTTTGCCATGCCCAGACCGACTGCGCCCGAACTGACGATGATGACCTCGACCCCTTCTTTGCGCAGGTTGCGTACGGATTCTCCAAGAATCCTAAGTCTATCAGCTTCTATTGTCCCGGGAGTAGGGGACAAAACACCAGTTCCCAGTTTTACGACAAGACGGGAAACTTTTTCCTATGGATGGTTTTTGCGAGTCGGCCTTCATTTGACATTGTTGGCGGTTTTTCGCTTAAGGACCTCGCTCGGTTCTAGTTTTCGCTACTGTGTTCTGGTAAATGCCCTTAGCGAAATTTTTCCGGCATGAGGTTGTTTTAAGATAAAAGTCACTCCCGGATTCAGGGTTGCCTGAGCTCGGCTTCTTTTGCGGAGAGGGAGTCGTTGATGCGCGAAATGGCGTTGTCGACTTCCTTTTGGACCTCTTTTTCCAGTCGTTTGACATCATCTTCCGAGAGCCCCTCCTTCTGAGCCGCCTTGAGTGTGTCTAGTGCTTCCCTTCGTGCCGCTCTGGTGCCTATCCGTCCTTGTTCAGCCATGCCTTGGGCCATTTTACAAAGTTCTTCACGTCGCTCTCCGCTTAGCTCCGGTATCGGTAAACGAATAAGTTCGCCCGTGACAACGGGAGAAATTCCAAGATTGGCCTCGATAAGGGCTTTTTCTATTGGGGCAACGTTTGACTTGTCCCACGGTTGTATCTGAATAGTGCGTGCATCCGGAGTGGTAATCGCGGCAATGTCCCGAAGTTTCATTGAGCTTCCGTAAACGTCGACCGTGACGTTTTCCGCCATGGATGTGTTCGCCTTGCCCGTGTGAAGGGTGGTGAATTCGTGTAGGGTGTGCTCGCCTGATCTGTTCAAGTCTTCTTGCAACTTGGCTATTGTGGAGTCGGTGCTCATGGCATTTTGGGTTTAAACTTTTAGATTCGTATTTATGGGGATTAGGTTGACTGTCGCTTGCGGGGGCAACCGTTAAAGGCAGGGTCAGCTTACGAGAGTGCCTATTTTTTCACCCGTAACGGCTTGTTGGATAGAGTTTTCTTGTTGTAGGTCGAAGACAAGGATAGGCATTTGATTGTCCATACAAAGTGAGAAGGCGGTCGAATCCATTACCGAGAGCCTTTTTTCAATGCATTCCATATAGCTTAAATGCTCAAATTTCACGGCGTCGTCATGTTCGTGGGGATCCTTGTCGTAAATGCCGTCCACCTTGGTTGCCTTGAGGATGATTTCGGCGCCGATCTCACTGGCTCTGAGAGCCGCGGTGGTATCGGTGGAAAAGTATGGGTTGCCCGTCCCCGCCACAAAAATCACGATGCGACCCCGCTCCAAATGACGCACGGCTCGTCTTTTGATAAACGGCTCGGCTAGTTTTTCCATCGGGATTGCTGTCTGAACTCGCACGACGGCCCCCATTTTCTCTAAGCAATCCATCAACGCGAGACCATTGATTACGGTTGCCAGCATCCCCATGGAATCGCCCGTTGTGCGGTCTATTCCTTTTTTGGCTCCTCTTAGTCCCCGAAATATGTTGCCGCCGCCGACGACTAAGCCCACTTCGGCACCCAAGTCGGCCACGGCCTTGATTTCGGAGCAAACCCTTTCCAGTGATTCCGCGAAAATAGGTTCGCCCTCTTCTCGACTGCCGAGAATTTCTCCGCTGATTTTGAGTATTACCCTTTTAAATTTCGTTTGGCTGTTCTCGCTCATATTTGACTGTGCTCGTAAGGTCTCCTCTCTTGACTTCGAGGAATCGTTTCGGCAACATTAAAGGGTAAGTTAAGCCTGGTGGTGTAATGGTAGCACAGATGTTTTTGGTACATCTAGTCGGGGTTCGAATCCCTGCCGGGCTGCCATTCTCTTATTGGCCAAGACCACATTCGACATGGGCTGTGAGGATGAATTGGGATCTAAGCCGTGTTTCGCAGTGACGTTCAAATTCAGGAAACAACACCGAACAGTAGATTGTTTCTTCGATAGAGCTAGAATTCGTTTTTCCCTGCCAATCAATTTTTCAAGTCGTAGACCCATGAAGGCGAACTTGGTCTAATTGTTCAGCGGAGGTGGAGGTGGAGGAACTGAGAACGGATCGAAATCAGCGGGTGGCGGTGGTGGCGCCGCTGGCGGTGGGGGTGGAGTCCCAAACGGATCGTTCTGTACGGGTGCCGTAGGAGCGGGAGGAACCGGCAAATCGAAAGGATTAGGTTCCTCGACCGGCGTTGCGGGGGGGGCTAGGTCGTTGGGTGGTGTGGGTTCGGGTGCCGCTGGTTCAGGTTGTGCAGGAGAGTTATTAAATATATCTTCCAGTGGAATACTTGGCTGTGGAGGAAGTGGTTCCGGAGGTGGCGGATTGGTGACTGGATCTTCTATCAGAATATCTGGTACTAAATCAGGGTCTATGGCAAATGGTGGGATAGTTGCTGGTGTTTCGGGGGCAGGAAGTGGCGGTGCGGAGATCCCCTCGTTTGTCGGTGTCGGTGGCGTATCAAATGGATCAACAGCACCTGAGTCCGAAGGTGGCGCAGGAGGAGGCAAGTCAGGAGAAAACGGATCGGGGGCACTCGGAACCGGAGGGGGGGTATCAAATGGATTCACGGCTTCATCAGGTGGCGGAGGAGGTGCAACGGGTTTTGGGGTTTCGGAAAACGGATCTATGCCAGCTGGATTTGGTGGTGTTGGTGGGGGGGGCGGCGACAAAGTCGGTGGTGGTTCCGGAGCAAAGGGATCAATGGGTGTGGCGGGAGGCGGCAAGTCTGGCATTGTTTCGCTGTTGGGAGTGGCGAACGGGTCAAACGTCGGAGGTGCAGGTGTCGAGGGTGGGCTGACGGCACTAGGGAAAGGGGGCGGTGGTGGTGGAGTGGGAAATGTTGGTGGTTCAATTGCAGGAGCCGGGGAGGTCGGTTCTTTCGTTTCGCCAGGCGCGGCAAAAGGATCAAAAGTGGGAGGATCGGGCGTCGCCGGAGGTGTCGTCGGTGCGGTTTCCGGTTCAAGTGGTGGTAGAATCGGAGTAGGTTTGGGACTTGGTACGGGTTCGGGTTCTGGTTCTGGTTCCGGTGTTGGACTCGGTGAAGGTTCGGTCGGTTCCGGAGGCGTGGGTACGGGAGGTGCAAAAGGGTCTGGCTTAAGGGAGGGAGGTGCAGGCGGGGTTGTCGAGGAGGGCAGTTCGGGTATCTCCGGAGAAGTTGGTGTTCCCGATGTGGATTCACTTGGCTCTTCTGTAACCGCAGGGGTGGGAGGCGCGATCGAGGGGGGCGTTGGAAGAACTTCCTTCGAACCCTCTATTCCATTTAGCAAGTCTTGGACAGGTTCACCATTGTCGAATCTGATTTCCGAAGTTTTCTTGCCGCTCTCATTCCATTCGGAGCAAATGCCATGCTCTTTGTCATCTTGCCAATTGTAGTCGAATGCTTGCTGTCCGTTTTCAAACCATCCTTTTGCATTCCCCTCTTTTTTGTTTTTAACGAAGCTTGCCACGAGGCGTTGTTTTCCATTCTCGTACCAAACTGTGCGAATGCCGTGCATCTCGTCGCGTTGGTAATAAATGCGGAACTTTGGTTGCCCCGTAGGATACCATTCGGAGGCGGGGCCCTCGCGAAGTCCATGCCGATAAATCGTGGAGGATTTCCGGCGACCATCCTCATACCACTCAAGTGCTTCACCGTGTGGCTTTTCATCGCGCAATTCGACTGCGAAAGCTTTGTTTCCATTTGGAAACCATTCCGCCTTAACCCCGTTTAGCTTTCCGTTGCCATAGTTCTCTTCCCGCAACAACTCCCCTGTCATTCTGTATTCTCTGGAAGGACCGTCCCGTTCTCCGTCATAAAAGGAAATTTCGCGCCGTTTGCGACCATTGTAGTAGTATTCAGTCGTAAATCCATGTCGCTTTCCCGCATGCCAAGAGGAGATCGATTTTGTAGGGCTCTGCTCGAAAGTCTCGATTGCTCGTCCAGTAAAAAGAGGGGATTCCTCCGTGGCATTGCCTTCCCCGCCGACTAGGCGAATCTGCCCGTCGTTCCCTTGATCGAGCCAGTGGAGCATGACCGTGTGTTCGTCTGTCGTCAGTTGCGTCGAACTGACGCAACCAAAAACTAAGGATAGAAGGGAAATGCAAATGAAGAGATAGAATGGCGTTTTCATAGCTATTTGCCTATACTGTGTCCCGCACGAAAAGGTTGCAAGAGGTTTTTAAGGCTTTGATTGGGCCCTTTAAACTCTGAAAATCAGGCTTTATTATACCATTTGAGCCTTAAAAGGCATATGGATGTGTTCATTTTAAACTGTTAAATAGGTTTGTCTAGAAAGAGACCTTTTGTTCTTTTAGAAATACCTATGCAGTACTACTACATCGATTCAAATGGGAACACGGCAGGACCCTTAGCGGAAGACAAACTTCGCGAACTTCATGCAAATGGCGACATTAAGGATAATACGGAGATTGCCGCAGTCGGAGCCGTCGAATGGATAACTTTTTCCAGTATTCTTTCAGATTCGCTTCCAGTATCGCCCCTAAAGGGTGCTCCCCCGTCGCCTCCTCCTTTGTCCGACTCGGCCTTGCTCCCGCCTTCGCAGGTGACAGGCGACATAGCGAGCGTCCCGGCTTCAATAAGTTGCGATGAAATCGACTACGAAGTGATTGGCGACGACCTTCAGGTGGTCGAGGTGGAACTCGATCCCGGAGAAACCGTCATTGCCGAGGCCGGTGCCATGAATTATATGGAAGACGGGATTTCCTTTGAGGCCAAAATGGGTGATGGTTCCCGCCCAAATGAAGGACTCTTTGGCAAGCTTCTTAGTGCAGGCAAGCGTGTTCTGACTGGTGAATCCATCTTCTTGACCCATTTTACCAATAAAGGATCCGGTAAGAGGCGCGTAGCTTTTGCCGCTCCCTATCCCGGCAAGATTCTAGACCTGAATATGGCCGAACTAGGAAAGGAGGTGTTTTGCCAAAAAGACTCTTTTCTTTGTGCTGCCCTTGGCACGGAGGTTTCAATTGCATTTCAGAAGCGACTTGGGGCAGGTTTCTTCGGGGGTGAGGGCTTTATTCTGCAAAAGCTAAAGGGGGACGGCATGGCTTTTTCCCATGCCGGAGGCACCGTTGTAAGAAAGGAGTTGAATGGTCAAACTCTTCGGGTGGACACCGGATGTATCGTGGCCTTCACTTCGGGTGTTGAGTACGACATTCAAATGGCCGGAGGCCTCAAGTCCATGTTTTTTGGCGGAGAAGGCCTTTTTCTCGCTACCCTAAGTGGGTATGGGACCGTTTGGTTGCAAAGTCTCCCGTTTTCTCGCTTGGCCGATCGCATATTACAGTCGGCTCCGTCGGCTGGCGGGAAGTCCAAGGGAGAAGGTTCCGTTCTCGGTGGCATCGGTCGCCTTTTGGATGGCGATTAAGTGGAGCCAACTCAAGGAGTTCGTGATGACGGTAGTTTTTTGCAACGGATCGGATTAGAGACCCGCTCTACTCGTTTTCTTTGGCGAAAAATTCCTCCCAGGCTTGCCTCTCCTTCCTTGTGGGGCGCGGCGTAGTTGAACTCCGACTGAACTTAGGCATTGCTTTGCGATGTTCTCTGGCTGCTGCGTAATCTTCTTCCGGCGTTAGGTCTTTGAGGTATTCTGCTACGGTTTTAGCTCCTACGCGTTTCTCTGCAATTGCTACCACTTTTAAGGTCTGGTTCATGCCGTCCTTTCTCACTGTGACGATATCGCCGGGGGCAACCTCTCGTGAGGGCTTGGCTTTAAGGTCTGCCACCTTTACCTTTCCCGCCTTGCAGGACTCGATGGCCAAAGTACGTGTCTTAAATACCCTTGTGGCCCATAACCACTTGTCGACCCGCACCGTGCTTTCGTGATCAGTCATTTTTCGTCGCCATCTCCCTTGGCGGTCGAAGATTTGGCCGATGTGGTCAACTTGAAGGCAATCTTCATCGAGATTACCGTGCCATTCTTCAAGTGAATCTCCAATGGCGCCCCAGCCGTGGTCGGGGGAAACACTTCGTTTATTTCCTCTGGGCTTATTCCCTGCCGGCGCAGCGAATAGGGCAAGAAGTTGTAAAGCACGGGATGATAATTATCCAAATCGGGCAAGACTTGATCCCGCTTGGAGAAAACAATGCCCGCCAAAAGAAAACTTAACTTACGCTCTTCATTCAATCCCAAGCCCTTGGCGATTTTTGCCAAGCTCTTGATTCCAGCGTGCCTGATCCCGTTTTCCAGGTCGTTCACAATGGAAGTGGCCACGCCGGACTCCTTGGCCAATTGACCTTGGGTGAACCCCCTGAGTCGGCGCTCTTTTTTAAGTACTATTCCAAAAGCCTTTATCTTTTTTTGAAGCATAACCATCTTACATGGGCTATTTGCTTCGTTCGTCAAGGGATTAATTGTAACTTATTGATCATAAGTGATTAACTGTTTTTGGAGTTAGGCCGATCTTAATCCGCGGATTACTTGCCCTTGATAAAAGCTGAGCTACTTGCTTCTTTCTGGCTTTGCGAACCGCCTTTATTTCGATTCATTACTTTCCGATAGGGTCTTCTCAGTTGGATTGATTCCAATTACCTGTGCTTCAAATAGGAGTGTTCCATTGGCCTCGGTTCGGTTTAAGTCAACGTAAGTGGGAAGCTGAAGGCGCAACTGGAGTGTGGAACCGATCTTCAAATTGATGTTTTCTCCGTTGGTGGATGATGCTCTTCTCATCTCCGTTGTCGATTGTCGGGCATCGAGATTTTTCGGCAAGTTGCCTTTGTCTTTGCCTTCTTCTTTTCCGCCAAAACTGCCGAAATCTCGTGCCGCATCGATGAAATTGGAGAGCTGTTCTTGTTTGTTAACGGTTATCCATACCAAGGCTCCTGCGATGAGGACGACCACGGCTATTAACTTTTTGTTCAAGCCCATACCCGTATCGGGCTTATCAGGTCGCGGTCCGTCGATGTCTTTGTCCCATTCTTCCCATTCCTTTTTCTTTCGTCTTCGCTCAATAAAGGTGCCCGAGATAATGGAAAGCTCGTACAGTACGTAGAGAGGGATAGTGAGAATACTAAGGCTTACCGGATCTCCGCCAGGGGTAATCAGTGCTGCCGAAACCATGAGAATGACAAATACCATGCGCCGGTTGTTTCTCAGTTTCTCTACCGAAAGCACTCCTATCCAAGTAAGCAGCACGATGATAAGAGGAAATTCGAAGGCAAGCCCCACGGCGAAGGTCATCCATATTACAGTGCTGTAATAGTTGCCTGCCTCGGGCCTATAGGTGTCGAGTCCGAGCACGTCGAAGGTGAATTCAATGGTAAAGGCGAGAGAGAAGGGCAAAATGATGAAGTAAGTCATTGCAGCTCCGGCGAGGAATAGGAGAAAGGCCACAACGCAACCGGGCAAGAGCACGGATTTTTCTTTTACAGTCAGCCCCGGGATGACGAATCCTCCGATAAAGTAGAAAATAAAGGGCAAGGAAATTCCCAAGCCGCCCAAAAAACATATCTTCATTGCAATGAAAATCGGAGAATAGGAGCGGATGACCTGCAGGAGGTGCCGATTTTGACCAGCTTTGAAATGCGAAAGAATGCGAGTTCTGTGGTGCGGGTCGTCTATGCCCCAGCCAATAAGGGTCTGCTCATCAGCGTTTCTTAAAGTGCCAAGATCGATGTCTTTGTTGTGGAGATGTTCGATATATTGCTCGAGACCAATGCCCTGAAGGTCGACGTCGATTTCCCCAAAATCGTCAACGGCGGTGACCAGTGGTTGCTGTAGAATCTGGACGGATTCGTCAATGAATACGGCAACCGCAAGGCATCCTACGATAAAGGCAACGGCACACTTGAAAATGACCCATCGCAAATCTTCGAGATGTTCGAGGAAGTGCATCTTGTTGGGGTCCTGAGTCTTTTTTTCTTTTGGTTTGAGTGCCCCCAGCAAGCCGTCATCGCGGAAACGTTCCGCAAAGCTTTTCGGTTTTTGTTCTTCAACTGGTTCTTGGTCACTCATCGTAATTGGAATTCAGGCAGCCTGAAATAGTACATTTTAAGCCTCAAAAGGGGAGGATTGGCAAAACTATTTTACCAACTTAGGTGTCTTGCGATGATGGAAGTAGCGCGTTGACAATATGGTCTGAAATGACATTTATTGAACTTAGCAATTCTCCTCTTTCAATTCCGCCCACTGCACCCATCTGAATTTTTCTCTATTTATTGTTAATTTTTATACAAATCCGTACAAAACATGGTTAAAAAGCAAACAAAGAAAGTTAAAAAATCAAAACCAGCTGCCCGCAAGTATGTATATGACTTTGGCAAGAAGACCGATGGAGGCGCCTCGCAACGTTCCCTCCTCGGGGGCAAGGGAGCGAACTTGGCCGAAATGGCTTGCATCGGACTACCGGTTCCTCCCGGGTTTACCATTACGACCGAGGTTTGTACCCATTTCTACGCGAATGATCAAAGTTATCCCGAGGTTCTTGAAGAACAGGTTCGCAAGTCCGTTGCTCTTACTGAGAAACAGCTTGGCAAGAAACTTGGCGATCTCAATAATCCACTCCTCCTCTCAGTTCGTTCCGGTGCTCGCGACTCCATGCCGGGAATGATGGATACCATTCTCAATCTCGGCTTGAATGACGAAACGGTTGAAGCCCTTGGGACTTCTTCCGGAAATTCTCGTTTTGCATGGGATTGCTACAGGCGTTTTATTCAGATGTACGGTGACGTCGTGATGGGCGTTCAGAAGTTGGATGGCGAGGAGCACGATCCCTTTGAAAGTGTAATCGACGCTTTGAAGGAGGAACTTTTCCCTAACGAAAAAGGCGAGATTGATGACAATCGTTTAAATCTCACGCACATGAAAGAGCTTGTTTCTCGATTCAAGTCATTGGTCAGAGAGCGTGCCGGGAGCGATTTCCCGATCTGTCCATGGGAGCAACTTTGGGGTTCCATAGGCGCTGTCTTTGGTTCTTGGATGAACGACAGGGCTGATGTCTACCGTCGTAAATACGGAATTCCGGCCTCGTGGGGAACCGCAGTGAATGTTCAGGCCATGGTTTTTGGAAATTCCGGTAAAAAATCAGGTTCGGGAGTGGGTTTTACTCGTGACCCCGCTAGCGGCGAGAAAGTTCTCTACGGTGAATTCCTTACCAACGCTCAAGGTGAAGACGTGGTTGCCGGTGTTCGTACGCCTCGTCCCCTCTCCCAGCTCAAGCGTGTTCTCCCTAAATCCTATAACGGCTTGGTAGCCGTCCAAAAGAAGCTGGAGAAGCACTTTAAGGACATGCAGGACTTCGAGTTTACCATCGAGGACGGAAAGCTTTACATGCTCCAAACCCGCAATGGCAAGCGGACAGGCATCGCTGCAGTTCGTATTGCCGCCGAGATGGTTACGGAACGTCTCATCGACTGGAAAACGGCCATAACTCGTGTTCCTGCCGACCAACTGGACCAAGTGTTGTCACCTGTGTTCGATGCCGCTGCAGCAAAGAAAGCAGACCTCCTTTGCAAAGGCTTGCCCGCCGGCCCCGGGGCTGCGAGTGGTCGCATTTTTCTTAATGCCGACCGAGCTGTGGTCGAAGCGAAGAAGGGCTCCGTATTGCTGACTCGGGTTGAAACATCTCCCGAGGACTTGCGAGGAATGATTGCGGCTGCAGGCATTCTCACTGCTCGCGGTGGGGTATCCTCTCACGCCGCCTTGGTTGCGCGGCAGATGGGCAAGGTTTGCGTATGTGGAGCCGCCGATCTGGAAGTCGACTACAAGGCTCGCACAGTCAAGGTTGCCGGCAAGACCTTCAAGGAAGGTGACTATCTTTCCATCGATGGTACGAGTGGTGAGGTCTTTGCGGGTGAGCTTAAGACTGCTCCTTCAGAGATCATACAGGTTCTCATAGACAAAAAATTAGATCCCAAGAAGAGCAACGATTACCAGAATTTCTCAAAGTTGATGGGCTGGTGCGAAAAAGCTACCAAGATGAGCGTTCGTACTAATGCCGACTCTCCGTCCCAAGTGGCCAATGCAATTGCTTTCGGGGCATCTGGAATTGGGCTCTGCCGTACCGAGCATATGTTTTTCGAAGGTAATCGGATCGACGCAATGCGCGAAATGATTTTGGCCGAGGAAGAAGATGCCCGCCGCAAGGCTCTCAAGAAACTCTTGCCCTACCAGCGTCGTGATTTCGCCGGAATATTCAAGGCTCTCGATGGTCGTCCGGCTACCATTCGTTTGCTCGATCCGCCTCTTCATGAGTTTCTCCCTCATGATGAATCTGCTCAGCGTGGTCTTGCCAAAAAACTTGGTGTTTCACTAGCCTCGATCAAGAAGCGCGTAGAAGATCTTCACGAATTCAATCCCATGCTCGGTCACCGTGGTTGTCGTCTCGGCATTTCATATCCTGAGGTTACGGAAATGCAGGCTCGGGCCATTTTCGAGGCTGCCGTTCAAGTGCAATCCTCTGGAATCGACGTTACCCCTGAAATCATGGTTCCGCTCGTTGGTTTCTCCAAGGAGCTCGAACTTCAGGTGGAAGTCATTCACCGAGTGGCCAAGGAGGTGTTTGCTGCCAAGGGAGCCAAGGTGAAATATTTGGTAGGCACTATGATCGAGATTCCGAGAGCGGCCTTGACTGCCGACGAGATAGCCAAGACAGCTCAGTTCTTTAGCTTCGGGACCAATGATCTTACTCAGACAGCTTTGGGTATGAGTCGCGATGATTCCGGGAGCTTCTTGTCCAATTATACCGAACTTGATATTTTGCCCCAAAACCCTTTTGCCAGTGTCGATCAGAGCGGTGTAGGCAAGTTGATGGAAATGGCGGTAAAGCTTGGTAAAAAGAGCCGTCGTAACATCAAGCTGGGAATCTGTGGAGAGCACGGTGGCGATCCCGAAAGCGTCAAGTTCTGCCACAAGATTGGTTTGCACTACGTTAGTTGCTCCCCTTACCGCGTTCCCACGGCTCGTCTGGCAGCGGCACAAGCTGCTGTTCAAAGCTAATCAAACATTGAAATTTGGCTATACGCCTGAAAAGTAGTTTTTTTGTAGCGGGTCGGTCTCCTTTTTTGCGAGATCGACCCGCTTTCATTTTCGAGGTTGTCATCCGCTTGATGGAATCCCGTGTTTGAGGTAAGCGAAAAGCCTAGGCGAGTGGAGCGGGCCTTTTTGGTTTCGGTCGTCAGGCACAAAGAAGAGGAGGCACGGGCGGTCTCTTTGTTGGAAGAGTTGAAGGAGCTTGTGGAAAACCTTGGAATCGAGGTCATAGGTTCGATATTGGCTCGGGTTCGCAAGACCTATCCGAAGTTTCTGCTAGGCAAAGGAAAGGTACAGGAAATCCTTGAACTTGCGCAGGCTGCCGATTGCGACGTTATTGTTTTCGATAACGAGCTGACTCCGGGGCAGCAGAGGAATTGGGAAAAAGAAAGCAAGGGAGCCGTAATCGATAGGCACGAGGTAATCATTGATGTGTTTGCTGATCGCGCCCAAACTCGCGAAGCCGTTCTTCAAGTGGAATTGGCTCGTCTCGAATACTCCTTGCCTCGCCTTCGTCGGGCATGGACTCACCTCGGTAGGCAGCGTGGTGGCGGGGTTACCCAGCGTGGAGAGGGAGAGGCTCAACTGGAGTTGGACCAACGTATGGTTCGAGACAAGATCGCCTCAACGAAACGTGAACTCGTTCAAGTGATTCGCCAACGCACCGTAAGCCGTAAGCGCCGTCGTCGCGTGCCCGTGCCGACCGCGTCCATCGTGGGCTATACCAACGCAGGGAAATCCACGTTGCTCAACAAATTGACTGGCTCCGACATCTATGTCGCCGACAAACTTTTCGCCACTTTGGATCCGACCAGCCGGAAGATGAATTTGCCATCTGGTCGAGGTCTTGTTCTCACGGATACGGTCGGTTTCGTAAGGAATCTCCCGCACCGTTTGGTGGATGCGTTCAAGGCAACGCTCGAGGAGGCTTTAGTCGCCGATTTCCTCATTCACGTGGTTGACCTTTCTTCAGGGGAGACCGTCGATCAAATGGAGACGACTCTTGAGGTTCTCGACGAATTGGGGATTGTCGAAAAAAAGATCATAACCGTTTTTAATAAGGTCGATTAGGTCGACGACGAGATTGAGCGCGCGTCTGCCCGTTTTAAGGTGCCCGACGCCATCTTTGTAAGTGCGACGACTGGCGAGGGACTGGAGGCGTTGACCACTGTCTTTGAGGATATCTTGACGGAAGGTGTCGTGGAGCGAGAATATCTTGTGCCTCACGATCGCTATGATCTGGTTGCTCGACTACGTCGGGCAGGTTCCATCCGAAAGGAAGAATCAAACGAAGATGGGGTTTTCCTATTGGCTAGCCCTGCAGATTCGTTAATCCCGGTTATGGAAGCGTTTCGTTCCAAACACGGACCTTAGTCCATGCTGCCTTGGAGTTAACGGCAACTATTGCTAGCTGTTTTTTTGGCGAAGCCAGTCTACCCAAGTTACCCTCAGCATTCCAACTGCGAGCCAGAAGACTCCTGTAATGCAGAACGAGGTATATGATGCGATCAAGCCAATCATGTCGGGATCGTTCGACGGTACGTGAGACTTGAACACTTCGCGCATGAAAAAAAAGAAAGCCACCGTTAGAATAGCATCTATGATGCGACCGTTTCTAGATATCAGCTTAGTTTCTTCTTTTTCTTCGCTCATTGGATAGGTGGATGAAAATGTTGGGATGTTGCCAGTGGGTCAAACCTTATCCTGTTTAATTTACCTGACTTAGAATGAGTTTCTTGATTTCGCTTATGGATAGTTTGAGCAGTTCCGAGGCAGCCATCCGGTTGCTCGGGATGGCGGGAAGGGAATCCAATCTTTCCCTTAGGATCAAATTGCGGTTGGCCGCGACTTCGTCCACGCGATCGATCGGAGTGAAGTGGGGTGCGGAAGCAAGGGCTTGCGGGCATTCGTGAATAATTTCGCGGATAGCGATTACTGATTCGGCAAACCGATCCAATTCCGCTTTTGTGTAACTTTCGGTTGGCTCGATCATTAAGCCGTAGACCTCCGGAAACGCGACGGTGGGGGCGTGGAAACCGAAATCCAGAAACAGCTTGCCTACCTGCGGTATGGCTTGGGATCTGGGAATTCCCGCAGCCTCTATGCTCGCAAAATCCTCTTCATTCAGGGTGAGAATGAATTCGTGCATGCGTGGGGTGCCGATGGCGCCTGTAGGCAGGGTAGGGTAGCTTTTCCCCAGCTTTTCGAATAGATAGCGTGAAGAAAGTACGGCTAGTGCGGACATTCGGGGCACTCCTTCTTTCCCCAAGCGCAGCAGATAGGCGAGTGCCCTGACCTTGTGTCCGAAGTTTCCGTGGTGACGATGAAAGGATCCAATCGACTTCTCTGTACGAACTTGGCGAAACAAACCATCTTCGCTTCTCACTACTTGAGTGCCCGGCAAGTATTCGGCCAAACATTGGGAAACCGCCACGATCGCATCGCCCGGTCCTCCCCCGCCATGAGGGATGGTCCAAGTCTTGTGGAGGTTGTTGTGCACGGCGTCGACTCCCAGAGCCCCTAGGTTCACTTGGCCTGCGATGGCGTTCATGTTTGCACCATCCATGTATACGAGACCTCCTGCAGCATGCACCTTGTCGGCGATTGCCTTGAACTCAGTCTCGAAGACACCCGAGGTGTTGGGGTTGGTTATCATTACGCCGCAGAGGCGTTTGCCGTGAGTGGCGAGCTTGTTGTCAAAGTCTTCCGGATCAACCCGTCCGTCAGGCAAGGCTTCCAAATGCACGATGCCGGTCGATGGGTCGAAGCCTGCCATGACGGCGGTGGCAAAATTGGTGCCATGAGCGGATTTCGGGATGAACACGACGTCGCGATCATTATCGAGGCGGCCCCGATGGTAGGCTTGAAAAAGCTTCAGTCCGACGAGTTCTCCTTGGGCTCCCGCCACCGGCTGAGTCGTTACTGCGGGCAAACCCGTGATTTTTGCAAACCACTCCTGGATGGCATAAAGAACCTCTAGCGGTCCTTGGACGTCTTCGACGGGAGCCTGCGGGTGAGCCTCGGAAAAACCAGGAAGTCCCGCTGCCCAATCGTTCACCAAGGGGTTGTACTTCATGGTGCAGGAACCGAGTGGATAGCAGGCGTCGTCGGGGCTGACGTTTAGCTCGGCGAGCTTCCCGTAGTAGTCGCGAATTTCGGCTTCGGCGATTTCGGGTAGCCCAGTTGGTCCTTGACGAAGTTTATTTGTCTGGAGCTTGGGCAAGGCGACAGAGTTGTCTATCGAGATTGGGAAGATGGACTCGAAGAAGGACACCAGCTTTTCGAGGTCTTCTTCGGTCGTCATGTCATTGAAGGAAATCTTCAACAGGTTTGTTCGGGAATCTCCGGGCACTCGCTCGGAAACGTCGATGCCGACGTGAAGATCAGCCTCTCGCCCCAAAGCCATGACCTCGGAGACGGGTTTATCGAGTTGGAGGAGCGCCTCGTTGAAGAAGGGGGTTTCTGGAAAGGCGAGTGACACCCCTTGCCTTGATATGATCCTCTTGACTGTACCGATTGCATTGGAACGAGCGGAGGCAACGGCCTCCGCCATGCCGCTTTCTCCCTTGGCTAGGGTGGCGGCTCCGGCCAAGGTTGCGAGAAAAGCTTGGTTGGAGCATACGTTGGACGTCGCTTTCTCTTTTCGTATGTGTTGTTCCCGAGTGGAGAGAACCATCACCAGGCATTCGCGACCATTCTCATCCTTCGCCTTCCCGACGAAGCGTCCGGGAGTTGCTCGAACCATATTGCGAACCTTGTCATTGTGGCGTGTGGCAAACACGCCCAGCCCCGGACCTCCGAAATTTGGCCGAATTGCCATGTGCTGCGCTTCACCCGCAAGAAAATCCGCTCCTTCCGCTCCGAATTCGGACGGTGGTTTGAGTCCACCGGCGGCTAGAAGCATCGGATCGACACAGGCTACGGACTTGACTCCCAAGTCACGGGCAAGGTCCGTCAATTCATCCACCTCTTCAAGTAGGCCTAAACTGTTCACTTGGGGGAACACGATACATGCGAGCTCGTCCCCGAGGGCTTCCGCTTGTTGGCGAAGAGCGGAAAGATCGATTGCGCCTGTTGAGGGGTCGATGGTGGCGAAGGCAAGAGAAACATCCGTATCGGTTGTCAGCGTGCGTAGAACATCCAAGTCTTCCGGGAAGAGCGTTTCGGCGACGATGGCAGTTGAGGAACCTCTCTTCAGTCGAATGGCGCAGCAGATGGCCTCGAAGATGGCCATGGAGCGATCGTACAGGGAAGAGTTCACCGCCTCGAAGCCGGTGAGTGCACTCATTGCGCACTGGTAAATCCAATGCGTCATCAAGGTGCCTTGGCTTCGTTCCGGTTGGTAGGGAGTATACGAGGTGGTGAGAGGCCTTAGGTTGGAAACATAGGAGACCACGGGATGGACTTTCCAAGAGGGTAGACCGTCCCCAATGAATGAGGTCCGTAGCCTCGTTTGCTCAGACATTTCGTGCAGGCTTGCCTGTAGGTCTTGGTAGGAGAGTTCTTCCGGCAATTCCAAGGGTTCCGAAAATCTGATTTCGCTTGGAACATGAGAGAACAGGTCCTCGAGTTTATCAACACCCACCGTTTCGAGCATGGATTTTACGTCTTCCTCGGATGCGGAAACGTAATGCCGGGTAAGTTCTCTCGGGAACTCATTCGGGTCATATCCGAGTGGAGGTGGCAGGTTTCCTGAAATTGCGTGTGGAGATTCGGCTGTCATTTGGCTCATTGGTGTAAGAGTCTTTACTTTTTTTCCCTCAGACGTAACGAGAAATTATTCACATCTTTGAAATTAATTCTTTTTTAAGCCAAGCTACTTGGGTCAAGTCGTAACAATATGCATTGGTCGGCGTATCCTTTCTCGTTGAAAAAAGTCCATACATCTGGAAAATCCATACCATATGTCTATCAATCGACTCATAACTTTAACCTTGTGCAAAGCTAGCCCTAAGCCAAGCTTTCATGCTTTGATTCCAATTGAATTCTTCTCTTAAGTCCTGAGTCCCCACAAAGACTATCTCTTTCCGCTAACCAAATTACGCCATGCAAATTCACATTAACAAGGATGGGCAGCCTTACGGGCCTTACACCGTTGATCAACTCAGGGAATATGTTCAGCAAGGTCACTTCACCGAACAGGATTACGCCTGTTACGATGGCCAGAACTGGGTGACTGTTGCCCAAGTGCCCGGCTATGCCGGTGGGGCCCAGGCTCAACCGCAACATCCTCAGCAAGAGGCGCAGGCGCAGGCTCAAGCCTCCGCCCAACAAGCCCAAGCAGTTGCCCATCAACAAGCGCAGGTTGCCGAAGCACAGGCAATGGCTGCGGCTGCTACCGCCGCTGCTGCCAAGAAAAAGAAGATTATTTTGCTTTCGAGCATCGGTGGGGTTGCTGCTTGCCTGATAGTCGGATTATTGATTTGGGCTCCATGGTCGGGTGGAGATGATGGCGATTCCGGTGAAGACATTGCCGGTGCCGACGCTGATGGTGATGATTCCGAAAAGGATCAAGAGGGTGGCGATGTCGATAACGAGAATTCCCCGCCTGCATTGTCAGGCAATTCCTCGGGTTCCTTAAGCTTGCTGGACAGGGTTCCGTCCAGCGCTATGGCATTGGCTAAGTTGGACTTGAAGCAAATTCTCGACAAAAGCAAAAGCAGTCCGCAAGCCAAGTCGATGCTCGAGAATATGGTGCCACCTCCCTTCAAGGGAGTTTTTGATGATCCCGCTTCCGTCGGCATCGATCTTTCCGAACCCTTATTGGCCTACTTTCTAGTCAACCCCGTGGAGCCTGACGAAGATCCCATGTCAGGGATTGCCGCCAAGGTTTCGGATTCCGCCAAACTAAAGGATTTTTTGCAGTCAATTGGTATTGATAAGGCTGCCAAAGATCAGGAATCCAAGGATGGTTATGTATTGTGGGAAATGGATACTGATGAACATTACTTCGCATTCGGTGACGAAATAGTCATCTTGGTCGGATGCGACGGGACTAGTTTGCACGGGACTAAATTAGTTGTTGAAGAACTTGCTCGGTTTATGAACGCCGATGGCTCCGATTCTTTTGCCAAGTCTCACGATTTGTCTGTTCTTGATGCTAAGAAATACGATGCCGGTGTTTTCGTGAGCGCCGACAACTTGGCTTCCGTAGCCGATGGCCAGGACGTGCCCGACGAATTATTGGATTTGGGAGAAGGGGGATCTTTGTTCGGAGGATTGCGATTCGATGCCGGAGAAGTTGTGCTCGAATTTTCTGGTAAAGCACAAAACATCCCAGATCTAGGCGGTGGAGGTATTTCTTCGGCCTTGACGAAGTTTTTGAGCGCAGACGCCTTGGCGAACCTTTCGATGTCATTCAACCTCAAGAGCCTTGCCGAATTGGCGGAGACGGCCATTGAGTCGCAAGGTGGTCCTAGTTTGGACGACCCCGTTCCCAACATGAATTTCAAGCCCCGTGAGGTACTTGACGTTTTTCAGGGCGGATTTGCCTTTTCGGTCACTAAGTACACAGGAGATGGAGGAGGAGAGTCGGATATCGAAGGTTTTGAAACTTCACCGGGTGATTTCGGAGCTCCCGGAGATGCGGGAGCTGAGGCTGACCCTTTTGGTAGGCCTTCTGCAACTGTAGAGAATACAGCTGTAACAGATGAAGAAAATCCGTTTGGTGTTCCTTCGGGAAATCCGGCGGTGGAAGCTCCTCCATTCGCCGTGCCCGGTGGTTCGTCTGGTTCTTCGACCGCTTCCCCCGGAGGTTTCCCTGACAGTCCCGGGCTTCCTGCCGGTGGTCCTTCCGGCATGTCCCCTGATATGCCTCTACAGTTCGTTTTAGCGGCTTCTATTGACACTGCAAAGTTTCAATCCCTCTTGAGCAATCATCCTCCGGTTGCAGGTGTTATGGCCATGGCTGCCCTGGCTGGCGTTACCATAACACCGACCGAAGGCGCTTTGGTCGTCTCCACGTCGGACAACAAGGATGTCGCCGCCGCAGGTGGTTTTTCATCGTCCGTCAGTTCCTCTACTGCATCTATCTTCAAGGAACATGATTTCGTGGTCCAAGTAAGTTCGGAATCCATATTGAAGATGGTTAAGGAAGAAGTCAAAGGACCTGAGGCTTTGTTGATTGCGGGTGCCTTGACCAAGTTCGATGGTCTCGCCATAACCGCGGACAGTGGCAAGGGGGAGGGAACCTTTTCCCTCCGCTTGGGCATGTCAGATAAAAAGACTAACAGCCTAGCCGCAATTTTGGAGTTAGCCGCCCCCTTTGGCGCCATGTTGGGGTCAATCCCCGACCAACCTTAATTACAATTACTTAGAGCGGCTTAGTCCCGCTACAACAGCATGGAAGGTTTTCTCTGTAGTTGTCCTTTCAAGCGATGGCGATCAGCTTGAATATGTGAAGCAGTGCTTTTGACCTTGAATTTCTCCACGGTCCTCCTGCTTCCTTTCGCCAAATTATTATTCGGGCAAGCGGCCGTTTTGCCAATTGTTTCGCTCGATTACGTTTCCGGCATTGTCGTAGACGACTTCTTCACCATGCAACTTTCCATTGACTAGGGAGGCCATGCCTTTGAGAGAGCCGTTGTCGCGAAGGATTACGAATTTGCCTGTGAACGCTTGCCCGGTTTTCTTGATGTGCACTACGTCTATGCCGCCGATCACTTGGTTCTCGAAATAAATTTCCGCCTGGGAGGTAGTGCCTCGCCAAACTACTTCGTCCTCGCCCGTGGCGGGAGCTGTTGGCAGTGGTTTCGGTTCAGGTATCGGTTCAGGTGCCGGTGGAGCCGGCGGAGGTTCGGGGAGCGGAGCAAAGACTTCGGCGACTGAAGGCGGTGGGGGAGGCGGTACAGGATCGATAGGGGGTGAGGGAGTCGGGATTTCCGGAAACGGAGGCGGCGCAGGTGGCGACAAGGGCTCGACTGCTACAGGGGGTGTCGGCGTAATTGGTTTCGGGAGAGGTAGAGTTGGAATCGTTTCGACGACCAGAGGTGGTGCAGGTGCCGGATCCGGTGGCGGGGGTGGAGGAGGCGGCTCGATCTTGACCTCAACCACTTTTTGATCGGGTGGAGCTGGCAAAACCGGGACAGTCGAGGGTTCCGGTAGCGGTTCCGGCAATGCAGGAGGTTTTCCAGCCTTCCATCTTCCCACCAGTTGCGTGCTGTCCGAACGAGTCAAGATACCTTCGCCATCCTGCAAGTCGTTAGACCAACTACCTTGATAGCGAGCTCCGTTTGGAGAGACAAAGGTGCCTTCTCCGTGCCGTTTCCCGTTAAGAAATTCTCCAACGTAGCTGGAACCATTCGTCCACTTGTAGCTACCTCGTCCCGTACGTTTTCCGCTCAGGTATTCACCTTCGTAGATTTCACCTGAGGTCCAAGTGAATCGGCCTCTTCCATGTCGAGAGTCTTTTTCAAATTCCCCCTCGTACTTGGATTTATCTTTCCACTGGTAAGTACCCATGCCGTGTTTGCGCCCCGACCGGTCCACCATTCCTTCATAGCGACCGTCCGAGAAGTCGACAGTCGCCTGCTTCGATGAATTACAGGATGATAAAAACAAGACCATTGCTGCCAATGACACATGGGCGAAATACAAGCCTTTCATTGATCCATGAAACAACATTCCAAGATTACGGGCAAGCGTGTAAATGGATTTCCCTTGGCTTGTGTTTTCCTAATTATATTTGCTTCTTGTCGGTAAATTCGCGAAAAGGAATCATTCAGTGCTAGCGGAGAGGTGGCAGAGTGGTCGAATGTGCCTGACTCGAAATCAGGTGTGCCGTAAGGTACCGGGGGTTCGAATCCCTCCCTCTCCGCCATTTCGTTAAACTTTGCCATAATTTCATTAGTGACGTGAAAGAAGAAGATTCCGAATCCGAATTGCCCGAATGTATAGAGGATTTTTGTGCCTATCCTGAAACCTGTCGCTGGAATCGCCGCTGTATGGAAGAAGGCATGCGAGAGAGCAAAAAAGCCAAAATGGTTCGTGAGGAAACCCTTGGTCGCGAGGATGGCGACGAAATGGAAAAGTGAAAAATTTGCTTTCAGGCTTGGTAGCGTTGCTTGTCTTTTGCGCGTCTTGCGGTGAGGAACATTCTTCTGAGGAAAATAAAGGCGACTCATCCCTTGAAGGAAAGATTCGGCTCATTGAAAGAACTCGTGCGGAAGCTGACCGCAAAGTCTTTTTCAACGAGAAAGAAGCCCAGCGTCATGAAGCAGTGTTCGTCCGATTGTGGGATTCTATGCGTAGGGGTGAACCCTATGCCGCATTGAGCAAATTTCCCTACGAGAGAATTAGTATTCCTCAGGCCAAGAAAACGACTTCTCTTTCCTTTGGACCATATCCGATCGAACATGTTGTTTTTACCGGGCAAGCGGAAACCTTGAAGCCGGATGCGGTCAGAACAATTTTAGCCGGCGCCAAAGCTTCGGGTTGGCGCATCGAACAGAGCGAATGGCATCACGTGACTTTCATTCCTGCCGAGAGCGGAAGTAACGCCCGCTCTGAGGTGTCTTTTGAAATACATGCCGATAGAGCTGAAATTCCCAAGCGAAGTATATTGAAAGGAATCCTTGATGTGACTTGGGAGAACTCCGGGGATGAGATCAAAACGCCTATCCCGAAAAGTCTTTCCGTTCAAGATTTGCAAATCTTCGAGAGTAAGGGAGCTACACCTTTTCGAAAAATAGCCGTTATTGATCCGAAGTTTTTTCGGAAGCGACCTGCCTGTACCCCATTACTCGCGCAGGACCTGAATGGGGACGGTCTGTCCGAAATTGTCCTCGTTGGAGCTAATTTGCTCTTTATCAACCGAGGTGGCGGTCGTTTCGATCAGGCCGATTTTCTAAAAAATTCTCCCGACGCACCTCTTAACATAGGGGTACTTGCGGATTTTACGGGGGATGGTCGCATCGACTTTGTGGGCGCTTCTGAGAACGCATCCGAACTGCTTCTTTTCGATGGAGATGAAGGCGGCAATTTCGAGAAACCGGGACGATCGTGTTTTGCCAGTCATTTGATTCTCCCTCAAACCCTTACGGCCGGTGACGTGGATGGTGATGGCGACTTGGACTTGTTTCTGGGTCAGTACCGATCCCCTTATCTTGATGGTTCTATGCCCACGCCTTTTCATGATGCAAATGACGGCGACCCCGATTTCTTGCTTATCAACGATGGAACAGGCAAGTTCACCGACTTGACGGAAGCTTCCGGTTTGGCGGTTAAGCGCAAGCGCCGAACCTATGCTTCCAGTTTAGTGGATTTGGATGATGACGGCGATCTAGACCTTGCAGTGACTGCAGACTTTGCAGGGTTGGACCTTTATGCCAACGACGGTATGGGCCACTTTCGAGAGATGACCGCAAAGTGGGCGCCGGAACGGCATGGTTTCGGCATGTCCCATGTTTTTGGGGATCTGAACCGTGACGGTCGGCAGGATCTCTATTTCGTGGGCATGAGCTCGACTACTGCCCGTCGATTGGATCGGTTGGGGGTCACTCGAGCAGGTTTCCCGGAATACTCTCGCATGCGGGCTCCGATGACCTTTGGGAACCGTTTGCTTTTCGGCCGATCGGGGGGTGGTTTTCGCCAAGCTCCAATTGCCGATAAGGTGGCAAGGACTGGATGGGGATGGGGATGCGCCGCTCAAGATTTCGACAACGATGGCGACCTCGACCTTTTTGTTGCCAATGGGCATCTAAGCGGAAAGTCCTCACGGGATTATTGCACCACATATTGGTGTCACGACTTGTACGAGGGAAACTCTTCTAAAAACCCAATTCTGAAATCTTTTTTCGATCGTCAATTCAAAGGTAGTATCGGCCAGTCCATTTCGTGGAACGGTTACGAGCATAACGCGCTCTTTCTTAATAAAGGATATGGCGAAGACTTTCTCGGTGTTGGTTTCCTGCTTGGTGTTGCGGGCGAGTTTGATTCGCGTTCCGTCCTCACGGACGATCAGGATGGGGATGGGCTAGTCGACTTGCTGGTGGTGGAGTACGATACAAAGACTTTTGGGCAGCGAGTCCATGTCTACCGCAATGAGTGGCCGAACGCGGGCAACTGGATTGGAGCTCGTCTGCGTGGGTCGGCTATTGGCGCCAAGGTGACTGTGAAGGCGGGAGAAAAGGTTTGGTCGCGAAGTCTAGTTACGGGAGATTCCTTTTCTGCCCAGAAGGCGAATGTCGTTCACTTCGGCCTAGGTGAATTGGCCGCCGTCGATTACTTGGAGGTGCGTTGGCCGGATGGGAAGTTTTCCCGCTTACCAACTCCAAAGACGAACCTTTACCACGAAATTGCCCGCTGACACGGCGGCAACCAAGTTCAACTACTTCTTTAGGCCGTTTAGGTAGCTTTGCCTAAGCGCGGATAGTCGATTCACTACGTCGGGATTGTTCTTGGCTAGGTTTTTTGATTCGCCCGGATCCTCGGCCAAGTCGGCGAGGAAAACTTTTCCGGAAGGTTCTCGACCTTCGGGACGGTTGTGGTCTCTGGGATTTAGCAGCAATTTCCAATTGCCTTCCCTTACCACGGATTGGTTGCCGAGTTGCCAGTAAAAGCTTTTGTGCGGCGAAGCGGTCTTATCGTTGGAAATTACCTTGACCAAGCTTTTCCCGTCGAGCTTGCGATCATTTGGTAATTTAGCTCCGCTGAATTCGGCTAACGTCGGAAACCAATCGCATCCCGTGGCCATTTGCTGTCGGACTTCACCTTGCGGTATTTTGCCTGGCCAAGAGACGATGGAAGGAACTCGTATTCCGCCCTCGAAAAGACTGCCCTTGGCTCCACGGTATGGCCCTGAACTGCCGCCACCTCCGAAGGTGCGTGTTTCAATGGAGTGACCATGGTCGGACTGGAAGAGGATGATGGTGTTTTCTCGCAAACCAAGTTTCTCCACGTGAGTCACCACCTTGCCAATGATTTCATCCATGGACGATATGAATGCACCGTACTTGTCGCGAGGATGCGGGTGATCCTTGTAGTGTTCGCGCCATTTGTCCGTTCCCTGAAGTGGGTAGTGCGGCCAATTGATTGCCCAGTACATGAAAAACGGTTGTTTTACGTTCTTGTCTATGAATGTCGTGCACTCGCGAACCATGAGATCGCCAAAATAGCTTCCGTCTTCCCAAATCTCGACACCGTTGCGCCACAAATCGTGCAAGTTCGGAGGGACCCAGTAGAAGAAGTGGGAGTAGTTGTCGATGCACCCGCCCATATGGCCATAGGAGAAGTCGAAGCCTTGGCCGTTGGGCATGGTTTCGGGAGTGTACCCGAGATGCCATTTGCCGACGTGGGCCGTGGCATATCCCGCGTCCTTGAAGATTTCCGCCATGATTACTTCCTCAGTCGGCAATCCTGCCTTTCCCTTGTGGGAGGAAACGTTTCCGGGTACGCCCGCCCGTGGTGGAAGTCGGCCGGTAAGCAAACCTGCACGCGATGCGGAGCATATGGCCGATGGCGAATACATCTGATTGAAGCGAACTCCGGTTGCCGCCAGTTTGTCCAGCGTCGGGGTGGTAAGATCCTTCGAGCCGTAGCAGTTGGCGTCCACTGACCCTTGGTCGTCCGAGTAAATGACTATGACGTTCGGCTTGTCCTTGGCCGTAAGGTTGACAAGACTACCAACGCAAAATAACGCGGTGAAGATTAGAACGCGCATTCCTTAAATTTCCGAGTTTCCGGATTGGCCATTTTGCAAGGAAACCGGCGGGCCAAGAATTTCTCTTAGCACGAGGGCCTTGCGGAGAGAATCAGGACTGCGAAGGTCGCTCACGATCGATTTGGCTAAGGCGTTTGCCTTTCTGGAATCTATGTCAAAGGCTTTCAGGTTCTTTTGCGCGGCACCCTGATGGGCGGTTGCTCCCTCTTGACGGTAGGCCACTTGGTCGGACCTTTTCGTTGGGGTTTGGGTTTTGTGGTCTGGAGCAGGGGCTTGAAGTGTAACTATTGGCGGTGGCGGCGTAACTACCGATTCTTGGGGAATCGGTTCGATTCTTTGCTCAAATCTTTGATGTTCCTGTTCCCCTCCCTCCCTGTTTTTTTCCCAGAAGTCGTTAAGGACATCGCGGAGTTGAGGTGCCTCCTCATCGGATTCGGGGGGGGCAGCGGGTTGTCGCGGAGGGGGAGGGGCGCCTTCATCGTCTTTATTCTTTTTGAAAAGCCTCCCGAACAGGGACGCGAGCACCAAGAGCACTATGATTAGACTGTCGAACGAGATGTCTGGCATCTTTCTTTCAGGTGCTCAGCGTTTGCTGTCGTGAAAAAACTTAGGAGTTTTCGTCGGACTTTGAAATCGTTTCGCGCATATCGGTGTCGGCCTGAACATTACGCATACGATAGTAGTCCATGATGCCGAAGTTGCCGCTGCGGAATGCTTCCGCCATGGCAAGCGGAATTTGTGCCTCGGCTTCCACCACCTTGGCCCGCATCTCTTGAACCTTGGCACTGTTTTCTTGCTCCATGGCGACGGCTGCGGCACGACGTATTTCCGCTTGCGCTTGGGCAACTTCCTTGTCTGCGGCTGCCTGAGACGTGCGTAGCATTGCCCCACGGTTTTCGCCAAGGTCGACGTCGGCTATGTCGATGGAGAGGATCTCGAATGCGGTTCCTTGGTCAAGTCCTCTTGCTAGGACGCTTTCGGTAATGGA
>CALBIN010000186.1 GCA_937893275.1 uncultured Opitutia bacterium
ACCCATATTTTCCAGCATGCTGACATAGAGGTTGGCCAGAGGGGCATTATTGTCTGAATTGAAGGCAAGGTGCTGTCCGTGCTTAAAACCTCCGCCTGCTAAAAGAACCGGCAGGTTTTTATTGTTGTGAATATTTGCATCCCCCATGTGGCAACCATAGAGCACCATGGTGTTATCCAGCAGAGTACCGTCGGTCTCTTCAACCTCGTTGAGACCTTGCAACAATTCGTTGAGCAATTCCATTTGGCCGATCTCAATTTCAGCAAGCTGCTTCAGTTTGGCTTCATCTTTACCGTGGTGAGAAATATTGTGATATCCGCCAATGGTGCGTCCATCACCAAAGTTGACACCTGGCGTACGGACACTACCCAGAAAAAGGGTTATCACCCGGGTGGAGTCAGTCTGTAGAGCGAGACGGGACATATCGTTCATCATACGGATCATCTCAAAAAACTGTTTACTATCAGAGGGATAGTCAGGCATTTCCACATCAACCTTTGGCTTTGGTAATGTTTCCCAGGCCTGTGCTTCACTCAATCGTAGTTCCAAACTGCGAACCGCTGTTTCATATTGATCCATTCGCTCCCGATCGGTGGCCGTAATCCGTTTGTTGAGGTCCTTGCTTTGGCCCATCACCACATCAAGAATACTTCCCCTACGCTTGAGACGTTCCACTTGTGCTCGCATGGCCTTTTCATCACCTTGCAAAAACATTTTTTTGTAAAGTTCGGAAGCACTCTTGATGGTAGGAATCTCTACGCCTGCCTGCGTGTACGACAGACTTCTTGAGTCATTAATAGAAAGAGAAAAGGAGCGAAATCGGGTTTCGTGCCCGATCTCGTTGGCAATGAGTTGGTCGAGTGAAATGGTATTTCGAAAACTGGCTCGGCCAGGATGAGGAGCAGCGGTGAGAAATGACTTGTCCGCCCGATGTCCACCATCAACCCCCGGATGGGATAAGCCACTGAAAACCGTAAACTTGTCCCGGTGATCCGCGATCTTCTCCAGGTAGCTGGAAAGTTCATAATTGCGACCTTCCCCTTTGGGGAAAAACAATTTGGGAATGAAGCCCAAATCCTGATTGATGGCAATCATGCGACGTGGCGATGGTTGGCCTGGAGAAGCACCGAATGATTCAAGCATAGGGAGTCCCAGGCTTATGCCGGCGGCACGAAGGAAATTTCTACGGTTTGTTTTCATGATCATTTTCTTACAAAAAGCGGGCTCTGCACGATGGCATAAATGATACTGCGAACTCCATAATCAGATGACTTTGTCTGATTCAAAATAGCCGCCACCTCATCACGATCCGAAAATGCCACCGGAGCACCCGTAGCGTAAACAATCAATTGGTGGACCAGATTCCGGGCGATGACTTCCTTGTCCTGCAGAAGCAGCTTTTTGAATTCATTGATTCCGTCAAAGGCTTCTCCTTTATACAGCCGGCCCGATGCATCGACCGGTGATCCGACGTAGTGGACAAACTCATTGCCGCTCCGGCCAAGGCCTGCGATGCGTTTTGACCCTTCGCCGAGTGAACGGTAGTTGTCACGCCAACGCCCCATCACATCAAAGCTTTCGAGAGCAAAACCGGGCGGGTCAATCTTTGCGTGGCAACTCGCGCAACTCGGATCCTCACGATGTTTGGCGAGTAACTCCCGAATGGTTTTCGCACCCCGAATATCCGGCTCCACAGTAGGCACGGAAGGTGGGGGAGGGGACGGATGATAACCGAGCAAACGTTCCAACACATAGACACCTCTCAAGACGGGAGACGTAACGGTGCCATTAGCAGTAACTTTGAGCACGGAGGCTTGCGTTAGAATGCCTCCATAGGGGCTTTCTGGTGGTAGCTTGGTGCGTTTGAAGACAGGCCCCTGCAGCCTGTCTACTCCATAATGCCGGGCGAGGCGTTCGTCTAGGAAGGTATAGTCCGAATCGATCAACCCTGAAGCGGGTCGATTGTTTACGACCAGATCGGCGAAAAAGAGCTGACTTTCCTTAATCATGGAATTCACCAACCACCAATCCCCCGCATACTCTGGGTAGAGTTCCCGATCGGGGTCGGTGTCGTTGATCTCATCGAGCTGGAGCCAGGCGTTGAGAAACTCCTTTACGAACCGATTGAAATCCGGCTTTTCAATCAATCGATCGACCTGTTTCTTCAGGTTGTCGGTTTTCCGCAGCGATCCGTCGCGGGCCAGGGCGCGTAGGCTTTCATCCGGTAGCGACTCTCCGAGGAAGAAGGAGAGACGCTCCGCCAGAGCGAAATCATCCAGTTTACCAGGTTGACTGCATTGGAAGAGAAACTCGGGCGAAGCGAGTACGGCGGAGAAGGTCGCGATCATCGCTTCGGTGAACGACACCTCATCCAGAAGCCCTGTGGCATATTGGTGGAATCTTTCAAATTCCGTATTAGTGATTGGCCGACGGTAGGCCTTGTTCATGAAGTCGGACAAAAGTTTTCGGGCATCCTTCGATGGGTTTTCTGAAATTACCTCAATCTTACACCCCTCTTTTTTGAAAGGCAGGTCGCCGAACAGGGAGCGATAGGAGGCGGGGGGCCATTCATCCACAAGCGGACCTTCCACCTCCAACCAATGAAAAGCGACTCCGGGGAAACCGTCCGGACCTTTCTTAATCGTATGCGGCATGGCAGGCACCATGGGGGAAGGCAGGCGCATGCAATCGAGTTTCACCATGGCGCCTTTTTCCATGAAAGCTTCCAGTTCGAAGATCTCGGGCGTATTGGGAGGAGCCTCGAAGGTGCCGATGGGCAACGAATTCTGAGTGTTGGGTTCATCGAGCGTCGATGAATAGACCTTCACCGGCTCGCTGCGGTTCCCGGGGAAAATTTGATCGTTCACCGGTGTGGGATAGCGCCGCGAAGCATCGAGAACGAGATTTGGATAGAATCGCGGTTTCTTTTCACCTTCCCAGCCGACGTAGTCCGTTTGACGAAGGACGGAACGCGCTTTCAGGCGAATGCGGTAGTCGCCTCGTACGGGGGCTTTGTATTTATCAAATCCGTAGTAAAACGGAGTGTACGCCCCACGGAAAATAGCGGTAGAGGCTTCCTCAAGGCCAGGTGCTTCAACGGTTTTCTTTCCTAGGTCATCCACATGCACAAACTGAATGGCATCGGCTATGAGGTAGCCTTCGGTTCCCTTGTCCGTCAGGGAGATCCTTGCCAGTACGGGAGCCGCTTCCTTTTCGCCAAAGCTAAACCGACCGAGCGGAAACCACAGGTTGTCAATGGTCGGCTTGGCGGACTGATCAATGAGGAGACGGGTTTCTCCTTTGGCATGATGAACGGTATAAGGGGCAGCCTTACTCAGACTTTCTCCCCCACCAAAACTTACCCGCACTTCGTAGATACCGGGTTTCGGCAACACGGTCTTCCAGGTAATCGCGTGGGGTCCCTTGTTTTTGGTTGTCGCCAGGTAATGAGCTCCCAAATGGCTCGAACGCACATTTGACTTTCTCCAAGGGCCGCTGCGTTCCGCATCGGTGTCGTCGATTACGATCCCAATTGATGGGGCCTTCTTCTCAAGGTAGAGTCCTCGTTTGACGAACGACGCCTTGTCATTGATTTCCAAACCGTCAAGTGCCAGTGAGAACCGCGTCCAAGCTCCATTGCCGCCTCCTGCCCACATTCTTCCCTGTTCCCTTGCGTAAAAGCGACGAGTGGTCGATGCAGGTTTGGTTTCCGGGAAATCAAGAGCCCGGCGAAGAGCAAATTCCGCCACGTCGAGGTAGGCATCGATCTGGACATGCGAAACGTCGAGTGCAGTGCCCACTTTGGCAAAACCATGCACTTCCCCATCCAACGGTATGCGATCCGCAATTTTCAGGTAGGGATCATGGAGTAAATCGCGAAGAATGTTTTCATACTCAAATCGATTGACCCGGCGGGATACGGAGCGACCGTACTTTCCCGCTTTCGCGTCCTGAGCCCGGATGATTTCCGCTGCCAAATCATCCAGTGCGCTCTTCCGTTCGGCATCCTGCAACCGGCTCTTCTTAGGGGGAGGCATCTCCTTGGACTCGATCCGATCGTAAATCTTTACCCAAATGCTTTCATTGTGAGAATCCGCGAGATTCCATCCCAGCGAAAGAAGGTCCAATCCTCCTTCGGTAATTTCGTCATCGTGACAATCCATGCAATGATTCTCAAAGAAAATATTCATTGAATCAGGCAACTCAGTAGCCTCCATAGAAGGGCTACATAGACCAGTGGAAATGACTGTCGAAAGAAATGTAGACAAAAGGCGCATCGAGTCCGAAATTATTAATATTACTTTTTCATCACAAGCTCAAGCACAGGACCCGCCGCTTCGCGATGTTGACTTGAGGCAAACCCATGAACCAAAGAGGAACCCGGTGTCTCACAATCGATTAAGAACCCGACCTCGCCACTCTGATCTGCCTTTAGGAAAGCGAGCAATTCAGGTGTTTCCAGTGTCACCACTGACCTCTGCTCAGCACGCCGCAAAGGAAAGCTCGCCAGTCGCTTGGATTCCTCGACTTTCGGTGCCTTTTCCCACCGCAGACCAGTATTCGGCCATTGTTCGCGTTCGTCATCCGGTAAGCCAAAGAGAGCAAACTCACTAATTTTAGGCATGTCGGTGACCATGCCCAAACCTGTTGGCACAGCATTAAGAACCAAACGGGCAACGG
>CALBIN010000187.1 GCA_937893275.1 uncultured Opitutia bacterium
GGAGAGACCACCCGTACTCACTCACTGGTTCAGTGGGTGTTTCCTCGCTTGCTCCGGCGGTGCCCACGGAAACATAGGGATATACGTTGCCCGAGGAAAAAGCCACAATCCGAGCGTTATAAAACCGTTCCGCAACAACGGCGGGAACCTGCGTATTCATGGCCCAGGCGAGGGAAGGATTTGTGGTTATTCCAAACTTCATCCCGAGCATGAAGACTACGTTCGCCGCATCGGGAAGGTTGCCCACGGCCTCGCGATCGAGAACATCGCATGCGATAGCATCAATGCCGTGCAACTCCAAGCTTTCACGAGCTCGAGAATCAGAAAATCGCGATGCAGCTCTTACGCGAACGGGGTTTCCCGCTCGATCAAGAGCCTTACGGGCCATACGCGCCATGGTCGGGCCCATTTTGCCTCCTGCTCCGATGAAGAGCCAATCGCCCGACACTTTGGCAAGCTCGGTGACAAGAGCTTCGGATGGCTCGGACAGATGGTCTTCCAAAGCCTCGACGTCGGCGAAACCTTGCTCGGGGATTTCAATCATGAATCGTTCGGACAGGCTTCGTCGCCGGAGCAGAAGCGAGCCGTCACCCTTGCTTCAGGATCTGCACCCAAGTCGGACCCTTGCCGACGTCGTAGGTCTTGATCGGCTTCAGTTTCCCTGTGCCGGGAGCGATCCGAAAGACAGTCAGCTTGTTCGCCCGAAGACCGGCGGCTACGAGGAATTTCCCGGTAGGATCCACATTGAAGGATCGCGGAACTTTTTCCGTGTGCTCTTGCCCAATGGAAGTTAGACGCCCCGTCTTTTGATCGATGGCAAACATGGCCACGCTGTCGTGACCTCGGTTCGAGCAGTAGAGGAACTTTCCCGGTGGATGAACCTCCACGTCGGCGCAGGAGTTGCGTTCCTTGAAGTCGGCGGGCAAGGTGGACAGGGTGTGAACGGGTTGAATGGAATCGCCCTTCAGTCGACAAGCCGTGACGGAAGAGCTGCCCTCGTTAACCACATATACGAACTTCCCTCCCGGATGATAAGCGACGTGACGGGGAGACAGTTTCTTTTTGGGCACGTACTTAGCAGGTTTGGCCGGACTTAGCTTGCCTGTCTTACCATCCAGAAGGAACTGGTAAACTGTGTTTGGACCCGTGTGAGGCACGAGGACAAGTCGATTGCGATGATTCGGCAGGATGCAGTGAGCGTTCTTTTCAGTAGAGATGGTTTGGATGGCTCCCTTGCTTACGGAACCGTTCTCACATAACTTGCGCACGGCCACCTTGCCCTCAGAATAATAGGCAGAAAGCAGAAACTTACCCGAACGATCGGTCGAGAGGTAACAAGCCCCGCCTTTACCGGGGATCGACGTCTCGGCGATCAGCGTCAAGGAACCGTCCTTTGGCGAAATCGAAAAAGCCGACACCCTCTCCGCCTTGCGCCCTGCGACATAGAGAGTGCGTTGATCGGGACTCACGCACATGGGGGCAGGTTCCCCTTCCAGTTTGAGAGTCTGGCGTAGAGTCAGTTCTCCCGATGCTTCGTCCATGTCGAAACGCATAAGCGAGTCGTCATGGCGATTGGCAAGGTATAACCTAAGATCGGCCCAAGCTTCACCAGTTGAAAGGGGACCGAACAGAAGGGAAAGGAGGAGGAGGGATTTGCTCAGTCTCGAATTTGGTTTGAGTTTCATGGGAAAAAGTTGAAGGGGAACTTGGAGAAGGTCAATCCGCGTCAAGGCATTCACGGACACGTTGCTCCAAGAGGTCGACAGTTGCCGGATGCTCCCCCAACGGTTCCGTCAAAAACATTCGCAAATCGCTCCTGTCTCGTCGCGCCTCTTCGCAGATCATCTCGACATCACCCCCGGTTCCCGCATGCCTTCCCGGTGAAAGAAAAAGCAAGGCGACCACGACGTCGCCCGCCGGCACCACGTTGCGATCCTGCAACAAGTCAACTAAGAGGGGATCATTGAAGTCGTATTCAGGTTCGGTCCGGCGCTCCATCGAGCAGCTCGCAAGACCCGCAACCTTGTCGCCAAGCAAGGACTCCGAAATCTCGGCTACCCGCTCGCGAACCTCGTTAACGGCGATTGCGGGGGTTCCGTGATCGACGAGGGCGACGAAGGGACGTCGCAATCCCTCCCGTTGCACGACGTCCACCACTCTATCATTGATAACTGTAGCCAAAGGCTCTGCACCAACCCCTCCCCCAAACAAAGAAGGGGCTACCTTCACCTTAAGGCCTTGATAGTTGTTATGAAAGACTTCCAGTTTCTTAGGGAGCCAATCCACGATACCGAGACTAGGTCCGAGGAAAAAAGGCAGGATAAGGAAGTCTCGATGTCCCTCCTCTAGCAACTCCTGCATCGTATCCACGAACACACGAGCGGGTCGGTCACTCAAATGCGAAGCATCCACTTTGTCGGAATGAAGCAGGCCGGCGGCATGGAAGTCCAAATTCGTGCGAAATGCCAATTGCTTGGCCACTCGTCGAAGAGCCAGAATGGCTTCCGGTTTCAGGGAACCGTTGTCGACAAAAATACAAACCGGTGATTTCTCGAACGTTTTCTCGTTGACGAAGTCCATTAAAGGGGGATAGTTGGTTTTCCCAGCTGAGATATGGGAATCTCTCGGTATAAAAATGTGGTGAAAAGTATAATTATGAAAAAAATAAAGTTGTTGGTAATGTGTGGAATTTGGGTCGGGTTTTCGTTTGGTTGCTCCAAGAAGGACGGACCGAATCCTGAAGACACGGTGCTCATTAAAAGCGGCGGGCGCAACACTTTCATGAATGGCGACGGCATCGCCGGAAGATTCGGAAATGACGACATTGCCAATGGCGGCGGCATCATAAACAACGATTTGGGCGACGAGGGACTTGTCCTCCAAGACAGCTCTTGGGGAGATGAGGATCTCTCCGACCCTGCCGAACGACCATTCGAGGCCATTTACTTTGGATTCGACCAATACAACGTCGGCCAAGAAGAGAGACCCAAACTCGAGCAAGTAGCCGAGTTCATGCAAATAAATCGTGATGCTCGCATCCTTATCGAAGGTCATTGCGACTGGAAAGGCACACCGGCCTACAACATGGCGCTTGGCGATCGACGAGCATCCAGCATCCAGCAATACCTCATCGACCTTGGGTGCGACGCCAGTCGCATCGACGTAAGGTCCATGGGTGATGTGGAATCGACGCCCAATGCAAATTCCTCTACGGCAAGCCTAGAGCGGAAAGCTCAATTCCGAGTCCAAAAGGACAGCTAGTTTCCTCCAGTCATGAAAATACTTAACGCATTCTGGCTCGGCTTGTTGGTCTTCTCCTTTTCCGGCTGCAAAAAAAACACAGATCCCGACACAACTTTGAATCGGGGTGGATCAGGCGGTGAAAATGGGGAAGGATTTAATACAGGTGCTGACGACTTCGCCCAAGGTGGCGAACTGATCAACAACCCATTGAACGATGATATTCTGTCTCAGCGAAATCCTAATCTCGCAGCATTTAGCGACCCGGATAACGTAATTCGCCCGTTCGACCCCGTTTTCTTCGGCTTCGACCAATACAACCTAGCCGCCGCTGAGCGCCCGAAAGTCAAGGAAGTGGCTGATTTCATGAAGGGTTCCCCCAAGGCCAGTGTAATTATCGAGGGATACTGCGACTGGAAAGGAACTCCCGAGTACAACAAGTCTTTGGGTGACAGACGGGCCTCCACTGTTAAGAATTATTTAGTGGATCTTGGGTGCGACGCATCTAGGATTGATGTCATTTCCATAGGTGATGAAAAATCAGTCCCTAATGCATCTGCCGGCGAAGCCAAGGTCGACCGCAGGGCCCAGTTCCTGATTCTTAAGAATAACTAGCCTACTTGACCGTCTTAGGCTTTTTCCAAGCAAAAGACCATATTACCTATCGACTAAATCGAGAAAGAACTTCTCAAATGCATCTATGGCTTTGTTCATTATGCCTAAATGAAAACTCTCGTTCGGGGCATGCAGGTTGTCTTCATTGGTAAAGAGTCCGATCAGCAATGAATCCAATCCCGCGACTCTTTTAAGATCACCAATGATTGGAATGCTCCCACCTTCTCGAAGGTAGATGGGGTGAGTCCCAAAGGCTTCTTCGATACGATTCTCGGCTGCCGCGAAAGCTTTCTTGAGCAAAGCCGGCGAGTCGAAATCGGCACCCGGTTTACCGGGTGGAATCACGACGTAGGGATCGCCGCCACCCGTGACCTTCACTTCGACCCTAACCTGAGGAGGACATCTACTCTCAATGACTTCCTTGACCAATCTCGTAATCTCATCGGCCGTTTGGTTAGGCACTAATCGACAAGTGATCTTGACGAATGCCTCGCTGGGAATGACGGTCTTGGAACCTTCTCCTTGGTAACCGCCGCCCATACCGTTGAATTCGAGAGTCGGCGCAAACCGAAGAGATTCCAAGGGTGAAAAGCCCTTGGGAGGATAAAAATGCTCGATCCCTAGAAACTCGGCGTATTGATCCTCAGTCAAGGGCATCTTCTTCAATTCTTCTCGTTCCCAATCTTCCGGCTCTTGAACCGAATCGTAAAAACCCGGAACGTTAACAGCTCCATCGGAATCGTGAAGCGATGCGCAAATCTCGGCCAATGCCTGCAGGGGATTAAGCAGAGGGCCTCCATGCACACCGGAATGCAAATCCTGCTTCGGGCCTATCACCTTAACCTCAAGTGCCGTGAGACCCCGCAATCCCGTGGTAATGACCAGTTGATCCGGACTTGGACTACCGGTATCCGAAACCAACACCATGTCGCCGGCGAGTTTCTCTTTATGGTCGTTAAGAAAACCGTTGAAACTCGGGCTTCCAATTTCTTCCTCGCCTTCGATCAAGTATGTGATGCGAAGAGGTAGATCGGGATGCTTCTCAAAAACTCGGGCCAAAGCGGCCATATGGACGATCTGCGGGCCCTTGTTATCAGCGGCTCCTCGACCGTAAAGGCGACCATCGCGAACTTCGGTTTCGAAAGCAGGCGTATCCCAAAGATTGAGAGGGTCAGGAGGTTGCACGTCGTAATGACCATATATAACTAAATGAGGCCAAGAAGGATCTCCTCGAGTGCCTAGGACGATCGGATGAACAGGCGTCTCTACGATTTCCACCGCGAAGCCTAATTCCTTGAGCCGGGCAACGGCAAATTCACGGGCTGCGGCAACCCCGCTTGCAAAAGCGGGATCCGCGGAGACACTGGCGTGAGAAACATACTCGCTTAGAGCCCGAGTGGGATCGGAAAGAAGAGACATTGGTGTTCGGATTGAACCGATTAAGGGTTAGGTTTTTCCCCGCGAGATAGTTTTGCTTCGCGATAAAGGGCCAAGGCGCGATCCATGTTGCCTTGAAGAAATGCTATGCGATTGCCCGAATCAGGATGGGTTGAAAGAAACTCAGGCATGCGACTCTTCGACTTGGACTGCATTTTTTTCCAAAAGCTGATTGCCGCTCGAGGGTCGTATCCGGCCATGGCCGCGTAGTAAATGCCTCGGTGATCAGCCTCGCGTTCCTGAGATCGGCTGAAAGGCAAAGCCAAACCAACGGTAGCCCCAACTCCGTAAGCGCCTCTCGCTATTTGCCTGTCCGTCTTATCCTCTTTCCGCATAGCCACTTCGAGAATTGCCCCCCCGAGAGCCAACCCCATCGCCTGTGACATTCTTTTGTTGCTGTGCCGAAAAGCGACGTGAGCAATTTCATGACCGATTACGGCTGCCACCTCATCCTCGTTTCCATCCGACAAAACGATCAATCCGCTATTCACGCCCACCTTGCCGCCCGGCATGGCAAAAGCGTTCGGCTCCGATTTCTCAAAAACCACGAATTCCCACTCGGTCCCCTGAATATCGACCTCCGCCACATCGGTTATACGTTTGCCGATCCGTTGAATCATCTGATTGTGAGAAGTATTGGTCGAGACCTTCTCCTTCTTCTTCATCTGATTAAACTGATTGCCCGCCTGCTTGGCCAAACCTTCGTCCGACAGAACGGCGGCTCCGCATCCGCCAAGTACAAAAGACCACGACGCAAGAAGGAGAGAACAGAACAAAGGCGCAAGTTTCATAATCATCAGATAAAAGCTTATCCTAATATCAATTTATGGCGAACCCCCATTCAAGCAAGGTCATTTCCCAGATTTCGGCACTTGCCTTAGTGGCGGAAGTGACGAGCCCCCGTAAAGACCATGGCCATGTCGCGTTCGTCCGCGGCGGCGATCACCTCTGCGTCTCGAACGCTACCACCAGGCTGAATCGCGGCACAGGCTCCTGAGTCGGCTGCGGCAATCAATCCATCGGCAAACGGGAAGAAAGCATCCGAGGCCACGATAGAACCATCCAACGACAGCCCGGCCTCCCCTGCCTTCCATACGGCGATCCTAGAGCTATCCACCCGAGACATCTGGCCTGCGCCGATACCGAGAGTTCTCTCCAGCCCAGCGTAGACGATGGCATTGCTCTTTACGTGTCGAACTACGCGCCAACCGAAAAGCAAGGCTCGCCATTCCTCTTCGGTAGGTTCTCTTTTGGTGGGAACAGTGTAGCTCTTGGGGTTGATACGTTTTTGATCTCTATCCTGAGCGAGAAACCCACCGGGAACGGTACGAATCTCCTGCAGAGTCTCGGGACCGAATCCGGATCTGGAAATCAGCAAGCGCAGGTTTTTCTTCTTTCCGAATATTTCTTGGGCCCCCGGGGTAAAACCTGGAGCAATGATAACCTCGCAAAAAATATCTGCGATTTTTGAGGCCAAGTTTTCATCCATCGTGTTGTTCACCACGATAATGCCGCCGAACGGGGCTTGCCGATCAGTTTCATAGGCAAGATCCCAAGCATCGGTTAAATGGTCGGCGCAAGCGACACCGCAAGGATTCGTATGCTTGAGGATTGCTACCGTAGGACGCTCGAACTCGCCGATCAGGTATGCAGCCGCGGAAATATCGAGAATATTGTTGTAGCTCAGCTCTTTGCCTTGGAGCTGGTCGAAATGCTCCATGAAGGATCCGTAGAGTGCCGCTTGCTGGTGTGGGTTTTCCCCGTAACGCAAGGCCATCGCCTTCTCGGAATCGACTGCAAGAACTTTTGGAAAGCCTGAAATGGAATCGAGATCGGGTTCATCGGCGTCCTTTAACGCTTGCTCGCTCAAGTATTCGGAGATAGCGCCATCGTATTCAGAAGTACGCCGATAAACCTTGAGGGCCAACTCCGAGCGCAAGGCCAAAAGAGCGACCTCGTCATCCGCCTTGAGCGAATCGAGCACACGATCATAGTCGCCCGGATCACACACAACCGTAACGTCGCGATTATTTTTTGCTGCGCTGCGGAGCATGGAGGGACCACCGATATCGATCTGCTCGATCGCCTCCGCCAAGGTCACCCCCGGTTTAGCCACCGTTTCCTCGAAGGGATACAGGTTCACCACCACCAACTCGATCATCTCGATGTCGTTCGCCTCGGCAGCTTGGCAGTGTTCCTCGTTGTTCCGCAGACAGAGCAAGCCGCCATGGATCTTTGGGTGCAGGGTCTTCACCCTGCCGTCCATCATTTCGGGAAATCCGGTATGGTCACTGACCTCGACGGCATCCACGCCATTCTCGCGTAGAAGGCGGGCAGTACCGCCGGTGGAAAGGATGCGAAAGCCGAGTTCATCCACCAAGGTCTTGGCAAAGGAAAGAACTCCCGACTTGTCGCTTACTGATATAAGAGCCAAACGTTGCATCACGCCTCTTGTGCGACAGGTTGGCGAAGGCGCAAGCGTTTTTCGCAAATAACCCTAAAGTTTCCGCTATTTCACCATGAAAAGGATTGGCGTTACCTATTCCTTCGGTAATTGTTCAGTTTTTAGAAAAACCTTTTGTGACTCAAGAAACCATCGAACTAGAGGGCCTTCGCGTAGTTTTGGACAAACTCGTTCACCACTGCGAGAACGTGGACCTGCCCAGTACACTCTCCCACGCATTCATTTACTTCTTGAGCATTCACAACCTCTCCGACCGAACCGTAACCATTCTCGGTCGCAAATGGGTCCTTAAAAACGACGACGACACCACGACCGTAGTGGAGGGCGACAAGGTCGTGGGCGAAACTCCCGTCCTCGCAACCGGAGAGACCTTCACCTACAACAGTTATCACCTTACCCACATCGGTGCAATCGCTTCCGGATCCTTTCATGGCGTAGACGAGTTCGAAAACAAAATCCGAGTGCGAATACCGGAGTTTCGCCTTGAGATTCCCGACGAAACCCGACCCGACCCAGCTCTTTCGTGAAACTCACGGATCTCAATCCCGGCGGGGGCATAGGCGCCAACAGTCTCCTCGTTGAGATCGGCCCGTTTCGCTTCGTCATCGACAGCGGACTCCACCCCAAGCTAGCGGGAAACGAGGCAATGCCGAAGTTCTCACTAGTCGAGCGCAACTCGCTCGACTTCATCGTCCTCACGCACTGCCATCTCGACCACTTGGGTTCCCTACCCGTCCTCTCTAGAGAGAACCCGGACACCCCCATTCTCGCGACTCAAGCCACCCGTGCCATTGCCCGGAGGATGCTGAGCAATTCGGTAGCCGTGATGAAACGCCAACGCGGCGAACTAAACCTGCCTGAGTACCCCCTCTATAATCGAGAAGACGTTTCCATTCTCAAGGATCGCTTCCAACTACTTGACCTCGAGAAACCCTTCGTATTCGAAAAAGACGGTGACACGCTTGAGGTTACCCTTCACCACGCAGGCCATGTGGTTGGAGCGGCCTCCTGCTCCGTATCCCGAAACGGCGAAAGTATCTTTTTCACGGGCGACGTCCTCTTCAACGACCAACGCATCCTAAAAGGGGCCAAGCCACCCATGGATCCGGTAGATATCCTAGTATTGGAGACTACCCGTGGTCTCACTGCGCGAGCTCCCGAAAAGCAACGCGAAGCCGAAATCGTCCGCGTACTGGAAGACATACGAAAGACCATCAAGCGAGGTGGTTCAGTTCTCATTCCCGTATTCGCCCTTGGTCGCATGCAGGAAATGCTTGTGATTCTTGATGAGGCTCGCCGTCGTGGAGCCATCCCTCCCGCGCCCGTGTTTTGCTCCGGACTCGGCATGGACCTCGTAAACTATTTTCACGAGATATCCAAGCAGAGCCACCAAGTGAACTTCAGCCGAAAGGTGCTGAAAAGCCTTGGAGTACGTCCCGTCGCCCGCCGCATAGAACCGGGACGCGAACCAAACCAACCCGGAATATACCTTGTTAGCAGTGGCATGCTGGTGGAAAACACCCCCTCCTACGCATTGGCCTCGGGGCTACTGGGGAGTGACCGCAACACCATCATCTTCGTCGGCTACTGCGACCCCGACACCCCGGGCGGCAAGCTCCTCACCAAGCAAAACGGACAGGATTTCACCTTCGAGGCAATCGACTACATTACTCCCGTCCGCGCTCGCATTCGCCAATACGACATGAGCGGGCACGCCGACCGCGAAGAACTCTTGGCCCTCGCCAAAAAGCTTGAACCCAAGACGATTTTCCTTCACCACGGCGACCCCAAGGCAAGGGATTGGTTTCGAGAAGCCCTCGCCGACTCTCCCTCCAACGTCATAGACCCCGAACCACTTAAGCAATATGAAGCCTGACTCCGAAAACCACGGCTCTCTAGAGGAGCAACTCAAACAAGTGTTCGTCCGCCCGTCCGGTCGCGAAACCGATCAAATGCGCGAAGTAAGACTTGAACCCGGAATTGCTCCTCATGCCGACGGATCCGTGCTCGCCTCCTTCGGCAACACCCAAGTCATATGTGCCGTAATGATCGAGAACAAGGTGCCCAATTGGATGCAACGCCAGAAAGTGCAGGGCGGATGGCTTACCGCAGAATATGGCATGCTCCCCTACTCCACCCTCACTCGGAAGGATCGCCCCATAAGCAGAGGTCGTCAAGATGGACGCAACATAGAGATACAGC
>CALBIN010000188.1 GCA_937893275.1 uncultured Opitutia bacterium
CCTCTAGGGTCGTCTTCCGGTTCGCCAATAATGATGTGATCGTGCAACTCGATGTCAAGATGCCCTGCAGATTCCCGAAGTTTTCGGGTGATGGTTAAATCCGCTTTACTCGGGGTTGGGTCACCACTGGGATGATTGTGAGCTACGATTACGGCAGTGGCCCCGTGCCGGATGGCGGGACGAAATATCTCCCGAGGGTGAACGAGACTTCCTGTTGCGGTTCCGGAGGTTACCGACTCCATTCGGATCAATTTGTTCTTGCGGTCCAAGCATAGCACCCAGACTTTCTCTACGTTGTCCGATCTAACCTCTGGATAGAGGTGAGTGAATACGGCGAGAGGTTCGCTTAGCTTTGGGCAGGAGGATCGATTCGACCTCGACATCCGTTTGGCGACTTCGACATAGGTCGAGAGTTGCAGTGCCTTTACGGGGCCAATTCCCGGAACCTGACGAAAATCCTCCACGTCCCAGCGGAGAAGTCCGGCTAGAGAACCTGCTCTGGCGAGCAACGCGTCCGCAATTGCGAGAACATCCATGCGGGCATTGCCCGAACGCACGAGCATGGCTACGAGTTCACGATCCGACAGGGCGCTTGCTCCTAGTTTTTCGAGTCGTTCCTGTGGGCGTTCGTGTAGAGGTAGGTCTCGGAGGCGAAGGGGTGGGGACGAACGTTTAGTGCCTTTGGCTTCCTTGGCATGACTTTCCGTTTTGTTACTGGAATTGCTCATGGGATGCGAGCGAGTTTATGGAGGTGATGTGGTCGAGTCAGACCTGTGCCAAAATTACTAAGCTGGGGTTGCGGCCTCTAAGCTAATGCCTCTTCCTCACTGGATTGGCCCGGGACTAGCTTTTGTCGTTAAAATAGTACTTCAAGTAGGCATCTCGCTTGAGGCGGCTTAGCCATTGGCGTTGGCTCTGGGACTCGAGTTGGTTGGCAAGTGTCTTTTCAATTTGTTGGCGTACTCCGTCCAGTGGTTTTACCCCCGCTGCGGTTTTTTTGTCTACTTTGAGGATGTAGACGGCTTTTTTACCGGATTTCCCCACGGTGCCGTCAGCTTTTCTTTCCAGCAACTCGACGCTAAAAGGTTTAGTAACTTGGTTTTCGTCTAGGGAGAAGGCTTGTTCTCGAATGGCATCGTTGCGAATTTCTCGTTTGGCGACCATTACTTCCCAATCCCCGCCTTTTCCTTTGTAAGGGCTTTGCCCATGTTTATTAGCGAGTTCTTCAAAAGTTACACCAACCTTTATCTGGTCGATTACTTGCTGGGCTTGCTGGAGAAGGACGGCTTCCGGTTCACCCGCGATTTGTGAAAAAACGATTTCCCGGAGGCGAATCTTTTCATCGGTTAGAAATTGAACACGGTTTTCACGGTAGTATTGCTCTACCTTATCAGGGCTAATTTCCTCTCTAGATCGACGTCGGGCATTAAGCATATGACCGTGTATGAGTTCCTCCTCCAAGTCTTTCCTAAATTCCAGTTGCGACTGATTACGGCTCAGAAGTATGTCCCGAAATAGTTTTCGGTCGCCGTTGAATTCCCGAATGAGATGTTTGTTGTACTCGTTTTCCAGATAGGAGTCGGGTATTATCATACCTTTTTCATGGAAAGCGCGAATGGCGAGCAGGCGATCAATCTTACCGTCTACGAACTCCTTAGCTCTAGAGTCTTTTTCGGCCTGGGTGAAGTTGAGCATATCCATGGCCTTGTCCACTTCGCCCCTGGTTACGATGCGGTCCTCCACTTTTGCCATCACCCTGTTGATCTCCACCAGATCGGCTTTCAGTGAAACCAAGGGGATTGCTGTAAGCAGCAATAACGACGCGGGATTGAAAGTGATTATTTTATTCAACTTCTTTTGCATGGATTCGCAGTTTGAGAAATCGAACGATTTCCTTCAACTTCAAAAAAGGTTCTTTTTCCGAAAGTTTTGGCAAGCGACCCGCCATCTTTAGGAATTTATTGTCTTTGATAGACTTTTTCCCTTTGGCAAAGCGGCATTGCAGGGAACTTCCTTCAGTTTCGAGTCGATCGAATCCGGCTTCTTCGGCCAAGCAACGAATTTCCGTTTCAAGCAAAAGAGCTTTTGCTTCCCTTGGCAATTCCCCAAAACGATCCGCCAATTCATCTCCAATGCCCTCCACTTCCTTGGCGTCTATGGCATTGGCTAGTTTGCGGTAGAAATCGATGCGAAGTCGGGTTTCTGCAGCGAAGTGTTCGGGCATATAGGCTCCGATGACATCCGAGACGTCTACCGCGATCTCAGGTTCTGGTGAATCAGTTTCGGAGAGAACTCCGCTTGTGGTGAAGTCTAAACGCACGGTCGCCCTTGAACGAATGGCGTTTTCGTCTCCCTTTAGACGAGCCACGCTTTGTTTGAGCAAACGACAATATAGGTCGAATCCCACGCCTGCCACATGCCCGCTCTGCTCGCCTCCAAGAAGATTCCCAGCGCCTCTTAGCTCCAGGTCTCTCAAGGCGATTCGGAACCCTGCCCCCAGTCGCGTGATTTGCCGGATGGCTGAGAGTCGCTTCCGGGCCTTGTCCGAAACTGGTTTGTGACTGTTTAGTAGGAGGTAGGCATAGGCTTGCTTGTCGAATCTTCCCACGCGACCGCGAAGTTGATAAAGTTGCGAGAGCCCGAACCGGTCGGCACCTTCGATGATGATCGTGTTGCAATTGGGAATGTCTATGCCCGCCTCGATTATCGTTGTGCAGACGAGTATGTCGTACTGATGAGCCACGAATTTAGCCATGACGTCTTCCAGTTCGTTTTCTCCCATTTGGCCGTGCCCCACTGCGATTCGGATCTTAGGAAACCTTTCATTGAGCCGGCGGGCCACGGCTTGTATGGTTTTGACTTTGTTATGGAGATAAAAAACTTGTCCGTCGCGCCGTATTTCAGCATCCACTGCTTTCTTGACGACTTCCGGCGTGTGCCGCATGACTTCGGTGCGAATGGGACGCCGGTTGACGGGGGCTGTTTCGATCGAGCTCAGCGCCCTTGCACCTACCATTGCGAAATAGAGCGTTCTCGGGATGGGAGTTGCGCTTAGGGTCAGTACATCGACGGAAGTTTTCATCTTCTTGATGCTTTCCTTGTGCCGCACTCCGAATCGTTGCTCTTCGTCTACGATGAGCAGACCCAGATCGCGAAACCTGACATCCGCGCTTAGGATTCGATGAGTGCCCACCAGAATATCGATTCCTCCGCTTGCCACTCCCGCGAGAATATGTTTCTGCTCCTTTGGGCTACGTAATCGGCTCAAGGTTTCCACCGTCACGGGAAAGTCTGCGACCCGTTCTCTGAATACGTTTAAATGTTGCTGACATAGGACGGTAGTGGGGGCGAGGACGGCTACCTGTCGACCATCCATAACTGCCTTGAACGCTGCTCGCAATGCGACTTCGGTCTTCCCGTAACCAACGTCTCCGCACAGTAGTCGGTCCATCGGGGCGCGACTTTCCATATCCTTTTTGACGGCCTCGATGGCCGACAACTGGTCGGGAGTTTCCGTAAACGAGAATGCGTCCTCGAACTCTTTTTGCCATTCATCGTCCGGCTGAAATGCGTGTCCTTCCGCTGCTTCGCGAGCGGCTTGCATACGAAGTAAGTCGGCGGCCATGTCGAGAGCGGCTTGCTCGGCCGCCTCCTTTGCCTTGAACCAGGACTTGCCCCCGAGTTTAGCCAATTTCGGACGACTTTTGACCAGACCCACGTAACGTGAAAGCAAATGCGATTCGGGCAAGGGCACGTGCAGCAGGATTCCATCAGCAAATTCAACCGTTACGGCTTCCTCCTCACGGCCTTCGTCCTTTATCCTCTGGATGCATTTGTACTGACATACGCCGTGCTGAAGGTGCACCAAGAAGTCGCCTTCGACCAGTTCGGCAAAGTCCAATGCCTGATCCACCTGCGGTCTTTGCGCCACCATGCGTTTCGACCGTCCGGGGCGTCGACTTCTTTCTCGACCTAGTATTTCTCTGGCGGTGGCTACCAGTAATCCTTTTTCTCGATGTGCGATTTTTCTTCCCAGAAATTTTTCGCCGGGCGGCAGGACGATAGCGTATCCCTCTCTCAGCCCCATCTTGAGAAAGGTTACTTGAAGATCCTGCAACTCCTCCCCTTCCTCAATTGTTTCGGTGATTCGTCGTTTTTCCGAGTCAACTCCGGCGGCTATTTGTACGGAAAACCCCTCTCTCGCCCGCAGAAGCAAACCTTGCAGATAGGCTTTGCGTCCGGATCGTTCGCTTTCGAAACGTTCGAGACCGAGCTCATCAAGGGAGTTTTCATGGCGTAGGCTTTCCAACGTTTCCACTTTTTCTTCATGGCAAGGAGCGTTGTCGAAGATTCCTCGACCAGAGTCGATTTCAGCCATGCCTAGGAATTTGTCTTTCTTGGCTGCCTTTCTTTCCAGTGCGTCGATAAAGCATTTGGGAGCGGATTTTCTTTTTTCCGAATAGTGGAAAATCAATGGGGATCGTACCAATAGATCTTCGGGTTCTCTCAATATCCAGGTGACGGGACATTTGAGATGTCCGAAAAACGCTCCCTCGACCTCCCTGTCCTCGGTGCTTCCCGCAGAGGCCAAAGTTACGGAATCCACGCTTTCGATCGTACGTTGCGTATTAGGGTCAAATCTTCTCAGATCTTCAATCTCGTCCCCGAAGAAATCGATCCTCACTGGAAACTCTCCGTTTACGGGGTACACGTCAATCAACCCTCCGCGGACGGCGAATTGAGCGGGAGCTTCGCAAAGAATTTCCGAGGAATAATCGAATCGCTCGACCAATTGTTCGACGAAACTTTGAAAGGAAAGTTTTTCTCCCTGCCTCACGATCAGCTCGTTTTCTTCGTGTGATTCCACCGACTGGCATGGCGCGAGGATCGATTCGGGAGTTGCGGCGAGAAGAAGAATGGAGCTCTCCGAGGAGGCTCTCTCTTTATTTGAAAGCTCACCCAAGGCGGAGAGCACTGCGAGCCTGTCGCAAATCCTGTCGAATGCGTCCGGGTTTTCGGTCGAAGGAGGTTCGTCGAATAGGTGCATGCGGATACGGGAATCCGGCTTGGTCGACTCTAGGAATGCCGCGACGTCTTCAGCCCACTCTTCAGCCTTGGGGATGGATTCAGTGAGTAAGATTACGACTTTTGGCTTTGCCTTATAGATGAAGTCGGCTGCCAGAATTGCAGTTGCCGCCTCGGGTGCGCCGTGCAAAAACATAGCGTCACGACCCGAAGGAATGACCACCCTTTTCATTCCCTTACCTCTTTAGCCGGTGGTTGAGCATAAACTTAATCAATCCTCGGACTGGAGAAAAATGCTTTCCATTGCGGGCTGACAAACACTTCTGTTTTCGAAAGGGGCAATGCGAGCATCAGCATGTCAATGAATCTTTGGTAAGGCATTTCGGCTTTTCGATGTATCACTTCTTACTTTCGTTTTTTTGCCGAGGTCCGGTTGCGCGTTTGTTCGTTTTTTTTCGCTTTCGACTAATCGATTGCAAAGCCTGCCGAGCCGCTTCTTCTTCAGCCTCTTTCTTGCTTCGGCCGGATCCCGAGCCTAGTTTGCGTTCAGCGACCTCGACTGAAACAGAGTATCTTTTCCTATGAGAAGGACCTTCTTCGCGATCAATCAAGTAGCGGATTTGGTCTGGTCCGTGTAGAGCTTGAGCGATTTCCTGCAGACGTCCTTTGGGATTATAATCCTCCATGGCCTCGGACAAGGTTTCCTCCATGTCTCCATACCATGAAAGCACCGTTTTGCGAGTGGCTTGCATGCCGGAGTCCAGATAAATGGCTCCTACTATTGCTTCTATGGCGTCTTCCAATGTGGAGTCTCGCTCATTACCTCCGTCTCGAATCTCCGCTCGACTCATCCTCATTGTTTCGTGAATTCCCAGAGAGCGCGCTAGCTTGCTGAGGTAGTCGCCGCGGGCCAGTACCGAGCGTCCTTTGGTCAAGATGCCTTCGTTGTCTTCGGGGAAAATTCGAAAAAGCTTTTCGGCGAGAATGGCTCCCAGTATGGAGTCTCCGAGGAATTCCAGTCTTTGGTTGTCTTCGCAACCACGGCAATCTTCGGCAAGGGATGGATGGGTGGTCGCCCGTCGCAAGAGTGATAGGTTGCGGAAACGATAACCGAGCCGTTTCTCCAAGGCTTGCAGGGCACTTTCCTCCTCTGCGGAAGGAGGATCGTCCGTTTCCGTCCCGTCGTAACGGATTCTGCCCGTGAGCCTGCGAATCCAGTTCACGAGTTTTCCGTAGACTGTGGGAAAAAGCGGGACAAAACCTCGTCGGCGAGGTTGCGGTACGCTTGCGCTCCCGGCCCCGCGGGATCGTATTCAAAAATGGTCTGTCCGTGACTGGGGGCCTCGCTGAGGCGGACGGAGCGAGGAATCGCCGTGCTGAACATGAGTTGAGGATAATGCGTCCTCACCTCTTCCCATACATCATAGGAAAGGCGTGTGCGGTTGTCGAACATCGTCATTGCGATGCCCCCCACCTTCAGGTCTTTGTTCGCACCTGATTCCCGCAACTGATCGACCACGCCGAGGATCTGTCCAAGTCCCTCCAGCGCCAAGTATTCGCACTGTAGGGTAACGAGCAGATAATCTGCGGCGCAAAGAGCATTCATCGAGAGCAATCCCAAGGTCGGGGGGCAATCAACGAGTATCAAGCTCAGACCATAGTCTTTCTTTAGGGTTGCTAGGCATTCTCTTAGCTTCAGGAGGTAGTCGGGTTGACCACCCAGTTCGAGCTCAGCCGCGGCAAGATCTAGTTCGGATGGTAGAATCCACAAGTTTTCTGAACGCGTGGCCTGTACTTGCTCGCTGGCGGAACTGTTTCCCGTAATAGGGCCATAGATGCCCGCTCCCGGCTTTTTTTCAAAGCCCAAGGCGCTGGTGGCATTGGCCTGGGGGTCAAGATCCACAATCAGGGTAGGTACGCCTGATGCTGCAAAAGCATGCCCAAGATTTACGGTGGTGGTCGTTTTCCCCACGCCACCCTTTTGATTCCCAATTGCTACGACTATGGCCGACATGGAGAAATTACATTAATTCGGTCTCGTTTGGAGTCGAGAGGAAACGGTTCGTGAGAACTTCTTTAACCGATGGATCAGAGCTCGATGGTCACTCGATCCCCTTTGCGGGTCAGGCTTTTCCCCGGAGAAGGTTTGAATGTTGAGCCGAGAGACATCACTTCACCTGCGGTTTCGCGAAGGAACCATTCGATCGAGTGGAGCCCGCAGGCTAGGGACAGGGGAGAGGCTCCGCCTAGGCGCGGATTGATTTCCACAATGTGTGGAGAATCATTTTCGTCCACGATGACTTGAGCGAGGGCGTGACCGGTGAGACCCAAGGTCTCAACGCAAGCGACGACGAGATCCTCCCATTCCTCGTTGCGAAAAGTGACCGTATGATGGGACTCCCCGCTCACAACTAGCGTTCTCCAGCGTAACACCACTCCGTGAGCACGATTTGTTTTGTCCAACCAGACTTCCGCGCTGAATTCACGCCCTCTTACATAGGGCTGAAATATGGGATTTTTAAGTTTTCCAGCATGAATCTCGGCTGCTTCTCGTGTAAGGTCTATGCCTATTTGTTCGGAACCGGAACCATGCCTTTCCTTTACTACCAAGCGATCGTCGGGTAGCTCGGTAATCGTTGAGCATGCGGAAATAACTGGCATTCCGACCGCTGCCAATCGTTCGGAAAAGACCAGTTTGTCCAGACATTTTGAGAGTGGTTCGGGCGGTGCAACGAAAACATGAATATTTTCTTGCCCAAGGATTTTTCCGGTTTCCGCGAGAAAAGCGAGTTCTTCGTCCCTTGTGGGAATGACGTGAGAGATGCGGTGTTTTATGCAAAAATCACAGAAACCCTCTGGGTCTAGCTCCGATAAGGGAGGCATCGAAATGAATTCCTTCGCGTATCGGGCTCCGGGGCATGCAGGATTGGAATCAGCACCGATTAGGCGTGCATTGGGATGAAAGCGACGAGCGTTTTTCAGCACATGGTCGTAGAGCGACTTTTTTGCCGACAAACTGGTGAGGAGAAGAATAGGGCGGGGCACTGTTACTATCCGTCGGGGATACTCTTGAAGTATTCTTCTTTAAGGCATGAGGCGACTACGGCATCCACTGGTTTGCCATCCACCGTAGTTTGATCGGGAAGAACCTTTTCTCTTCGGAAACCGGCAGCTTCTATACTCATGACATGCCAAGGTCGATGGGAGTAGGACTCGGTGTAGATCTTATTGAAATCGAGGTTCTCGAACGCGCATTTTTTCAGAAGTTGAAGAAAGATACTGCATTCCATCCCGTAGTTGCGAACATCCTTTGTCCGTTCGGTTTCGAGCAGGAAAGATACTTCTCCGATGCGACCGGACCAATCGATGTGAACAAGACCCCCGTAGCCGATAAGGGTATCTCGATGCGTGAAGCGAAGCAGGATTTGCTCAGGTTGTTGTTGCCCGAAACCTGGGGAAACGACAATTCGAAAGTAGCGAAGCTGTTCGCCTTCTACGAGTGGCTGATGTTGCCGAAGGGCGGAAATTTGTTCGTTTCGCCAATTCATGATTGGCAGAGCGTCGTCCATGTGGATGGAGGAGATTTTGTAATCGCGGAATTGGGCAACGAAATCACCTAAGATGAGATAACCGCTCTTGGGATTTGGTGAGAAAAGACTCATGTCGATTGCTCCGCGTAGTCGGCGAGGGTTACGATTACGCGGTCTTGCTCGCAGTCGGTCATTTTTGGAAAAAGGGGAATGCTCAAGCAACTTTCATAGAAGCTTTCCGCTCCTGGTAAGCGAATCTTTCCGAAATGTCTTTCGTAGTAAGGGTGTCGATAGATGGGTACGTAGTGGATTTGCGTGTGTATTCCGCGTTCCTTCAGAAATAGGTGAGCTTTGTCGCGTTGACCGGTTTCGTGAAAGCGAATGACATAGAGATGCCAAGCGTGACCGGGATTAACGAGAGGCAGGGAGAAAATATCCGAAAATGGTGAAGTGGACAAAGCATTTTGGTAGCGAGAGGCTAGAACCCTGCGGCGTTCTAGAAATTGGTCGAGGCGAGCCAACTGGGAAATGCCCAAGGCGGACTGAATATCCGTGAGACGATAGTTCCAGCCCAGTTCGGTTTGTTCGTAAAACCACGGTCTGGTGCCGTCGGTATCGTTCGGGCGAGCAATGCCATGGCTGCGGAGATGGGTGATGCGTTCGGCGAGTTCCTCGTCGTTGGTGAGGACTGCCCCCCCCTCGCCGCAACATATGTGTTTCACCGGATGAAAACTCAGTATGGCCGCTTGCGTATGGTCGCAGGCTCCACTGCGTTCGCGAGCCCCGCCGCCTTCGCTCCAAGCTCCGGGGGAGTGAGCGGCGTCCTCCACGAGTGAGAAACCGAATTTCCGGGCGATCTTCGCCGATTCCCCAAGAGGGGCGAGGGCGCCTGCAAAAGAAACCGGAGCCACAAGATTTACGGCAGAACTGTCGAACGACCTTTCCTGCATCACGGATTCGAGGTTTTCGGTTGCCAGAAGCCCTGTGACCGGATCGACGTCGCAAAAAGCCACCTCGGCGTTGAGAAAAAGAAAGGCGTTGGCTGTGGCGGCGAAAGTAATGGGAGGGACAAGCCCAAGGGATTTTTCGTTCACGCCCATGCCGGCGTAGACCAAGTGCAAGGCTGCCGTGCCCGTCGAGCAAACTACTGCCCGCTTGACTCCGAAGTAGGTAGCCAATGAGCTTTCGAAGACCTCGCTTGCAGGACCTTGGGTGAGATAGTCCGATTCCAGGACTTGGACAACGGATTGGATGTCCTGCTCTTCAATCCACTGGCGAGAATATGGAATATCTTTTGACACGTTTACAAGGCAATCTTGGTGAAGGCCTTCTTTCAAGCCGTTTTTAATTGAGGCAAAGCTTGCCTGCCGTCGGAAGTGTTCATAATATGTATGGTATGACAGTCATTGGTTCGGTTATTGCTAGACTGGGGAGTAAGCGTCTGACCTACAAGAACTTACTTCCTTACAAGGGCGTCCCTCTTGTGTTGCGGGCCGTCAGGTTTCTGGACCTTTGCCCGATCGTCGACCGAGTTGTGCTCTCCACGGACAGCGAATTAATAGCCAGGACTTGCATGGAATCGAACGCTGAAATTCTTTTGCGACCCCCGGAACTCGCGGGAGACGATGTGGCTTCAATTCCGGTCTTTCGTCATATCATCGAGCATTTCCCTTGTGATGTTCACGTGAACTATAATTGCAATTTCCCCGAATGTTTGCCCGAAGTGGTGGCCAAGGCGGTTGCGCTCGCGGCGGATACGGGAGAGGCGCTTTCCGTCCCCTATGCAATATGGGCCCAGACTAGTGAACGAATCTTCAATTACGGTAACCCATTCGAGATCAATGCAACCCGTTTTGAAGATGATCGTATCCATCCCTTGGACATTCATCACATGGAGGACCTTTTGGCTGTTCATCGAGCCCATCAACCCGACCTGCCGGAAGAATGGAGGCATGCTATGGAAAAAAAAGAGTAAAGTTTTCCCAAATCCAGTCGATTGTTTAAAGTACTCATTCCAAATTCATGTCATTTATGAACTATTCAAACTTTATTCCGCGCGTGTTCGCCCTGTTCCTGCTGGTGGTCGCTGTTTCGGCCTCCGGGGCTATTCTCAAGCGATTCGACGCACCTGAACCGAAGCAAGACGGTTACCTCAAGTCCTTCCGTCCTCCGGCGCTTGCCCTACGAGTGCCGAACCCCATCCCTGCAGATCGGTACAACCTACTTTTACTTCCCGTCCTGATGATTGAATCCAATGCGAGTGAATCCAATGCGACCATCGCTTCTTCGCCCGCTAGCAATCCGGAGGCATCGTCCGTTGAAGCGTCCAAGACCACCTCGTCTGAAGGGACGCCAGCCGTCGTGGTTGCTCCTCAAGTCGTTTTGCCGGCTTCGGATCCTTTTGACGTTCCCGCTAATCGCGAGCCTTCGACAGACGATCTGATCGATGCCCTCGAAAGAGAACAAATCAAAAGCAGTTCGGGCATACCGGGCTTTCTCCCTTTCATTCCACCTTATTCCGCGGCTCCCGCAAACCTTGAAATCAGATCGGAAGCCAAGTATATTAGACGACCGAGACAATAATTAATTCTCCACGATACGCACGATGAAAACTCCATTTCACTTTTTTTATTTAATTCTAATCTGCTTCGGCGTTTCGTTGTACGGACAAAATTCCGTTACTCTCCAACCGATCGACGAAGTGCTCAAGGATGTAGACGAGCTCATACAAGGCTTTGATCAGGGTTCGGTATCCACGCCGCCTTCTCCGGTCTCGCAACCCCGGCTATCACCTTATCCTAGCAGGGTTGCTCCTCTGGTTTCTCCTCCTCGCCCCCAGCCAAATGATAAAGACGCTGGTTCCTTCCGTTACAACAAGGTGTTGAAACCTTCGAATCTTATTAATGAATCTGACCTTGCCAAACCCATCTTCGGCGGAACCGGGGGTGGTTCCGAATCATCCCTGGAGAATTTTCAGGACTTTACGTTGGAGCAGCTTCTCCAACGGGTCGATCCCTTCGGTGAACCCACCAAAGTCAAGCTCCTGCGCGATCCTAGTGAAAAGCCCGAACTTTCCGAGTCATCGTTGCTTGCTTCGGAACCGAGCTCATCTTCGTCAGATGTTGAATCCGGCGACAAAATTCTGGAAACACCTAACCTCTATGAGCAGCAGGATGCTCAACCGAAACTCGAAGTCGACGAGGAACCCTACTTCGTTCTTGGCGACGACATAGACGAGGAGCTGCAACACAAAATCGAAGAGGCTATCTCGGAAACGAAAAAGGCCTCGGGGGGCACCGGCAATCCTTACGTCACGCGTTCCGTCTTTAAAGCCACTGCCTACTGTAATCGCGTTCTGGGGCGCCTTAACCTTCCTAATTACAAGCGCTATCGACGCGACATATTAATTTCGCTCCTACGCATGCACGAACGCAACGGTGCGTGGGTCGATGCGGCAAAAACCTATGAGCGCTTTCTCGAGGAATTCGCTTCCGATGAGAAATATCCCTTCGAGGAATACATGTCGGCTCCTGGGGTTTCCGAACTGCGATCCGATCTGGGAGACATCGGAGCTTGGGTTAGAGGTATTAAACGCGGAGCGCCTACGATACCTGAGACTCATTTTCGCCTAGGGAAAATCTATCGGAAATTAGGAGCGCATCAAATGGCAAGCAACAAGTTTTACGATGCCATGAACTCCACCATGGTTTTGGGGGAAGTTCCTTCGGATAACATCGATAAGGATTACTCTTCCCGCCAAACTCGACACGATGCCGTGGCCAAGCAAGCGATGGTCGAGATTGCCGCAACTTACCTCGACGCCGAGGATTACGATGGGTCCATCAAATTTTACGGCCGCATAATTCGCGTGGAAGGCATGGATGAAAGCGATAGGGCCGAAGTTCTTTTCAAGCATGCTCTTTCTCATTATCGCAGAGCGCGCGAAAACATAAAGAAAGAGGAGCAAATGTCAGCGAATTCCTCGATACAACCTCAATACAAGTTGGAGAACTTGCCCAAGGCGGATTTTGCACAAGTTAAACTCGACCTCCGCGGCTTTTCGCAGAGCTTTCCTGGAAGCCAATACGTTCCCGAGGCCCACTATGTGCTTGCTCTTACCTACGATAAGCTCGACGAGCGTAAGAAGGCGATTGTCGAACTCCTTGCCCTCTTGCAAGGCGCCCCCTTCCGACCGGAAAAAATTGAGCAGGAGGCTAGAAGCAAACCAGCCAAGGATTTGGATTACAACGAACTTGCCCGCATGAAGGGACTCTGGATTTACTGGAAGAAGAAAACCGGCAACTATTTGGCAAACAAGTTTTTCGAGGAAGGCGATTATCATTCCTCGCTTCGGGTTTACGAGGCCATGCGTGAAATCGACATGTCGCCGGACTGGCGAGTCCCAGTTCTTTATCAAATTGCTCTCTGCCAGGAAAAGCTTGGTCTATACATACAGGCCGTCGAAACCTATCAAGAGGTTCGCGACGAAGTTAACCAAGGGAGCGCGACGGCCGCCAAGCGCGTTGTCGAAAACAAATACCTCAAGTATGTTTTCGGCATGGCCAAGTGGCGACGGGAGCAATTGGAGGACACTCGCAGCATTAGGCAGTCTGCCAATCGTTTGGGTGTCAAGTCGGGGTAAGCCGTTCGCCTGTCCCCGCCAGACTCTGATTGTTTTTCTCAATCCCGAAATTCTACCTTTGACGGATCGTTGTCGATTCGCCACCTTTTGGGAATGGAACCTTGCGACGTACTTGTCCGACACCTAGCCCTTTGTGAAGAGGTTCACGCCCTCCTGCTTGAGGAAAACACTTGGCTCAAGACACAAAAGACCTCCCCCGAAGAGAGCTTGATAGAACGTAAGAAAGCCATCCT
>CALBIN010000189.1 GCA_937893275.1 uncultured Opitutia bacterium
GGTAATTGAATTATCAGTGGGCATGGAAAAAGATTCTATGCATACTAAGTTACGCTCAACCGAAAATAGCCGACATTTTTTTCATTTTTATAACAAAGACAAGCAATCACCCCAAAATACCGTCCGGCAAAAATGACTGGCAGACCCTAAAGGGACAGAGATTCTTTCTTTTACTTTCTCTTTTGAGAATACAACCAGTCCCAAAGCTCATTCGAGTTCCAAACATCGGTCCAGGCATTGTGGCCGCGTCCCTTGATCTCGGAGTATTTGGGAGATCCACCCGCCACCTTGATGGCTTCGATCATATCGCGGGAGCGACTGACCTTGATAACCCCGTCCTTGTCCCCATGCCATGCCCAGACGGGCAGCTTGGCAATTTTCTTACCAAGGCTTTTGTCGCCACCTCCGCAAATTGGAACGGCCGCGGCAAAAAGGTCCGGGCGACGCTGGATAGCATCCCAGGTACCGTAGCCACCCATAGAAAGCCCCATCACGTAGACGCGATCAGGATCGATTTGGTTTTTCTTATCGCCGATGAATTCTTCAAGGGCTTCGAGTGCCATAGCCATCGATTTGGAAGCCTTGGGCATCTTGTGCTCCAAAGTACCCCAGTGAACGTCCACCCAGCGTTGGCCATTAGGCACTTGCCCGGCAAAGACATAAGATTGTCGGCTCGTAAAAACGCCTTGCTTGACGAAGGCCTTGATGCCGCCCGCATCGTTCAGTTGGCCCTTGTTGTCATTCCCGCGTCCGCCAGCTCCGTGTAGGAAAAAAAGAAGAGGATACTTATTTCCAAGTTCTACCTTGTCGGGTGCACGCCATCGATAATTGAAGGCGGTCTTGGGAGAGTCTCCCCATGTGACGGGAACATAGGATGCAAAGCCATCATCAAGCTTTTCGGCTTGAGCGACATTCATAAGCAAGAGAATTGAGGCGAGCGAGAAGCTGAAGGTTTTCATGAGGATCAATTAAATTTTATGAAGTAGTGGATTCAACTTTGAAGTGCAAGAAAGAGAAAGGACATTGATTCTTAAAGCTTAAAACGGGCTAAAGTTTACATACCAACCACCTCCCAAATATCAAATCCCGCGAGATTTAGGACATTTATAAAAGAAGGCGTGAGAAGAAATTAAGGAAAGTCCCCTACCCTGCCCTCACCGCTGAAAATAGAAATTGCTGGGCTAGTCCTGCATATGGTCCAAAATGGATACGACCGAAAGAGGCAATCTGATCGAGACTCCACCCCACCATTCCATATCGGTCGGACATTACCTTGGCAATCCAAGTGTCGACAGGAAATGCCTCGAGTTTGGCCCCTCCAAAAAGCAGGGCGCAATCGGCGACCTTACTACCTACACCAGGCAATTCAACAAGCTTAGATCGTGCCTCAACATAAGGCATCGTTTCGCAATTTTCCAAAAAGTCAGGCTCGCCTGCGAGTCGTGCAGCTGTTGCAGCAACATACTTCGCCCGATAGCCATACTTGAGAGCCCTTAAGTCTTGTTCAGCCACCTCGGCAAGTCTTTCCCAAGTGGGAATGGCATGTATGCCCGGAACAAGTTCTTCTCCGAATTCCCGGGCCGTCTTCAGGCACAGGTCTTTTATTTGAGGAATGCTTTTGACTGAGCTCAGCAGGAAGCAAAACAAGGTCTCGGAGAGGGGTTGCCTAAGGATTCTAAGACCACGAAACCTCTTCATTGCATCGGCAAGGACAGGATCGCTTCGCCAGGGCAACGAGTTGCATATTGCATCGTATTCGGAATCAATGGCAAGGTAACGGAGGATTTCCTTTCTTTCTAGAGTTCGTTGTTTAGGAGTTCGCCACTCAAGAGAGCCCGACATGATTCTTAACTCGGTGATATTATCTCCCCAAGTGCCCAGCCATGATCCGGAGGCTGTTTTTGCCCAAAGGAAAGATTGGCCTCCTTCGAGGGTCTCGGCGAGGGAACTTTCGGTGAAGCCGGTTTTCTTTCCCAGGCTACGCCATGGAGTGAAGGTCACGATCCGCTTTCGACCTTGTCGGCAGGGTGTTCCCAGAGAAAGCTTTTTCTCTCTGCAAGAACCCCGCCGGAGGCATCGACCAAACGCAAACGCCAAGCAACCGGCCGAGCAGTCTTATCCGGCCAGTCGGCTCCGGTTAACCCGAGGTAGGTTTCTTTGCCGCGTGGACGTTTTTCGGGAACCGAAACGCGAATCGTTTTCGTTTCGGGGTCATCGGGTCGGATAAATTCAAGGACGAATTGAGAACCCTGCGGGAGATTGCGGGAATGTTCGTCCAGCGAGAGGATGAAATAAAGCCCCTCCCTATCCGCAGGACGCGAACGACAAAGCAAACGATTGCCCGGATTTTCCCGGCCAGTAAAATATTCGCTGATTCTCTTGAATGATTTCGCCTCGACGAACCTGTAGGCAACATGACGAAACTCAAGTGCATGGATAGCCGAAAAACCAGCCAAGTGAATCGCGCAGAAAAATAAAAGAGCTCGGCGTTTCATGAAGATCGCCGAGGAAACACTCAGTCCTCTTTCTTCTCTTCTTCGGGAGATTCTTCCTCCGCAGCATCGCCGGATTCCACATCGGGTTCAGCTTCCTCAGATGACTCTTCGGCATCGGCAGCTTCTTCTTCCGTGGACTCTTCGGATTCTCCGGAATCATCGTCGCCGTCGTCTTCCACCTTGGCTTCCGGTTCGTCGGAATCTGAAGATTCCTCTGCAGGTGCAACTTCTTCTTCCGCGGGCTCCTGCTTTTCGCTTGCATCGTCAGCTACAGCTTCAGGCTCCGCATCGGATTCGGCAACTTCCTCCTCGGTGGATTCCTCGGCAGCGGGTTCGTCGGCCGTCGCAACCTCTTCGACCGGAGTTTCCTCTGCTGGTGTCGATTCTGCAGACTGAGTCTCTTCGCTTGAAGTCTCCTTCTCTTCCACGGAATCTACTCCAAGTATATCGACTGAAGAGGCTTTATCGGCAACAGGTTCCTCGACCACTTCTTCCTTCGCTTTCTCGGAGGCAGACTTCTTTGGAGACGCCTTGCGTTTCGACTTTGGCTTTGCGGCCGCAGTTTTCCGTCCCTTCTTAGAAGCAGGGAGAGATTCTTTTAATGCCGCCTTTCGGCGAGCCAAATAAGCCTTGCGGCGCTTACGCTTTATAACCTTCTTGTATTGAGTGCCCATGGGTTTGTATATTGGGGAAACTTTCTTAAAATAGGAAAAACGAGCTCCATGGCAAGGTTCAAGAACGCCATTTAAAAAAACGGGGCGGAGTAGCTTTTGACTACCCCACCCCGAATGACTTGTTCGAATATCCTTAGCTAAACCAAAGCAAAGTGCTACCAAGCATACTGCCAACCAAGGCTCCAGATGGAATCGGTTTCCAGTTGCACGCCGTTTATGTCTTCGCTCATCGGGGTTTCCCACTCGACGGCTAGACGATGACCCTTGAAAGTTCCGTTTCGGCAATAGTAATTCAGGCCGAGGCCGAAGGTGCTGAGGTCGCGACCTTGTGAAGCAGGATCGAAACCAGGGGACTTCATCATCATATTTCTTGCTGCAATGTCGGCATCCTTCCCATCAATCTCGCCCAGAGTGGCGTAATCGAACTTTGCCGAAAGACTGAAAGAATCAGTTAGCTTTCGTGCACCCCATAGAATTGCATCAAAGCGGTTGCCGAGACTGTAGCCACGATCGTTATCTCCCATACGCAAAGCACCTCCAACTTGAGCTCCCCAGGAATAGTTGTCGGTTTGGCCAAGAAAAGTAATTGCAGGAAGAAAGTCCCAAGTACCGGAACCAAGCTGCATCCCGTAGCCGAGGATTTTACCGTCAGATGCTTTTTCGTCGATGGAACCAGTGGGGACGCTGATGCCGACATTGAAATGAACGCGTTGGCCATTGTCCCAAGAAGCGAGGTCATACAGTCCGCTAAATTTAATATCTCCAAATCCAGACGATTCCGCGGAAGACTTCATAACCATTTTCATCGCACCCATCTCCATATTCATGTCCATGTCGTTATCTAAGTAATTTAACATAGCCATAAGAGTCCACTTGTCGGAAACGGCATACATAGTCCCAAGCATGTGCATATTCATGGACATCTTTTCAGGAAGCATAGCGTAATCCCCGCCATTTTTGGTCAGCATCGAGTTAGTACTTACATTATCGGAACCTTTAAGAAGACCCTCCATGTCCATGGACATGAAACGGTAGGAAAGCATCCATTCGCCCATGGCGTGCATGTGTTCGCCCATCACGGTGATAGGCGCATGGCCATCGGGGCGACCAGCGGTCCAAGGCCCTTCATGGGCGTTGAGAATACTTGCAGTCGTTGCAAGGAGTAGAATTTTTGTCGTCAGTTTTTTCATTAGATATTTAGATTAAAGTTAACTTAGCAAGAAATGGATTGGGAGTTGAGTGGACATTTCGATCATGCCATGCGAACGCATTCGAGCGTTAGGCAAAATCAAGAAAGCGCCCGAGCGGAGATTGGCATCATGCGCGACTTCGAAACCAAGAAAGGCCGCAGTCGTTCGCCTAGGGCAGCTTGGATCTCAAGCGAATCGCGGAGGAGGCACAGCGGTTTCCCGAACACCAAAACGGGGAATCCCCATTTCCTCGGTCAAACTCCCAAGGATTAGAGATGGGGCTACAACCACGACATCCACGGACAAAAGCACGAGAAGTATTTTAGCAAAGGAAGTATTAAAGGTCGCGGACTGTTCCTTTTCTTCGGCCTGAGCAGTCGAAGCGCTTACGAAATCACAGCCTGCGCAACGGTAATCGCCATTAAAAGTATTGCTCAAGGATTCGCGAACAGATCCCGTACGCTCGACTAAGTCGGAAAACATGTCCACCCATGCGCCGAACTGGACGACGCCAAGAGGCAATCTAGCTGCGGAAATCGCAGCGAAAAGACATAAAAGAATACAGGCTTTGCGGAACATGAAAAAAGTAAACGACTTTTATGAAAAGAAAAGTTGAGATAAGTTCAACGGGAAAGAGCTTAAAAATTATGAATTTTGTGGAGGGTCGAACAAACAATCATAGATCATCACCAAAAAATCCGCGTCAGCGTCCAATAAACACCCATGCATGCAATTACGGTCGAACCGGGAATGACGATATACTTTCTGTAGTCTTCCTGTTTTTTGATAAATACGGTTAAAGCCAAAGCAAGGGAGAGAACGGCCAACTGGCCGGCTTCCACCCCTAAGTTAAAGCCAAATAATCCCGCAACAAGACTAGTCGGATGAAGTTCGAATTCGCTCAAGGCTCCAGCAAAGCCCAAGCCATGGATAAGACCGAATGCAAAAACAATCACAAGACGACGAGACTTGTAGCCGGGGAAGAAGATATTTTCCAAGGCGACTACAGCAATGCTTGCGGCGATTAACGGTTCGACAATAGAGGATTCAAGTGTAACGAAGCCAAGAGTAGCCAGCCCGAGAGTGATGGTATGGGCGACTGTAAACATAGTGACTTGTAGCAAAAGAGGTTTCCATTGTCTGGATAACAAGAACAGTCCAAGCACGAAAAGAATGTGATCAGCACCCAAGGGCACAACATGCACGAACCCTTGCCGAAGGAAGGAAAGAAAGGTGCTGAAGGTGTCTTCTTGACTGCTGCTTTTGTCTTCAGGCGAGGCGAAATGGGTTGAGGCGGGAACAGTCGAGTTTGCTTCTGTGGCAATTTGCGAAGTAGCGGAATCGCGAAAAAAAGACGTCAGGTCCAAAGTAAAGCTTTCTTCTCCCGGCCATAAAACATTTACCCTCTTTTGGGCCTTCCCATTGAGAATGTTCATGAATACGAGATCGTATCCAGCGGTTTCTTGAGCTTTGATTTGATATGTATTCACAGTAGCATCTGACGAATGCTTGTAAGATCCGCGAAGAAAAAACACCTCTCCTTCCAGTTCGAATTTCTCGTGACTTTTGCCGACAAATTCGTAGCGGAATTCAGGAAGAAACCAGACGCCTTCGTCGAAGCGGACTCCAAGAGCGCTTGACATAAGGTTTTGAGCATTTTCCACCAGAGCCTTGCGTTCATTGGCGTCCAACTTGTCGAATGCTTCCCGTTGGAGAAACGGTTCCTTTTCCGGATCCTCAGAAAAGCACCTCGGATCAATTTCGACGCTGATGGTCATTGAGCCATTCGAATCGAATGAACCGAGGACGGGGATGTCAGGAATCGGATGCCCCTGCAAAAAGGCAAAGCTGCCGGCAATAGATAGTATGAAGACGAGAGGTCTCATGAGGTGCTACTGATAAAAGAAGAGGGGATGTCCGAAAAAAAATTAAAATTAATGGGGATTCCTTCTTGAATAATCCTAAAACCAATATTTTTTTGAAAACTTCAACATTATCAAACTCAAAGGCATACCCAATATGAAAAAACTATTAGTATTTATAGCATCTTTAACGTTAGCAGGAGCCGTCTTCGCAG
>CALBIN010000190.1 GCA_937893275.1 uncultured Opitutia bacterium
CGAGAGCCTGCTGCTCGAATTCGTCGAGTGAGCCAAAGTCGCCAGCGTCGTTCAAGTCTCTTCTGAATTTATCAAAAGAACCGCGGAGAGCGCGTCTGTCTTGAAGGCGTTCGAGAGAAAGGTCGCTCAGAGTCATATTCTCTACGGTATCTAGTCCCGTATTGTCTCCATTTCCTTTGGCTAGGCGGAAGGGTCCATGTTGTCTTCCTAGGAAACCTCCTTCTCCCGGATCGCCCCATTGTCTGTGACCGGTAGGGTGCATGAGGGACAGGTGGGCAGGAATGCCGTCTTTATCGCTGCCATATAGACGAGAGACCCAAGCGCCAATGGAGGCGATGCCGCCAGTCATTCCACGAGTGTTACGCGGAAGTGCAGTGAGACATTGGTAGAGGTCATGTCCACTCTGGGAGTCCGCGAGGGAACGAATGATGGCGAACTTGTCCATCATCTTTGCCATCCTCGGCATGTATTCGGAAATTTGGATGCCGGGTACGTTTGTGCCGATAGGCTTGAATTCGCCCCGGACATCGGATGGTGCGTCGGGTTTCAGGTCCACCATGTCTTGATGGGGTGCTCCACCCGGCAAAAGGACGTTGATTATAGCTTTGTGTGATCTTCCAAGGCCGGCTTCCCGCTCGGCTCTAAGTAAATTAGGTAAGTTCGCACCCGCTAAGCCGAGAGCACCGATATTCAGGAAGGAACGACGTGATAAGCCGTCACAAAATCTTCGGCCCGATTTGCCGTAAATCGATAACATAATTATAACTATTTTCGGAGTTTTTCTGCCTTGGCAATAGGATTATGACCTTAAGCCTTTGATTTTTTCGTATGGTGCAGGTTTAAGCGTTAAGTAAGAGACGATATTTGCCTTACCGCGCTTCCACCCGATAAAGGGCCTCATTAGTACGTATGAGAAATGCTTTTCCGTAGGGAGCGAAACTGGCCATGTGGGCAGTGCCGTCGAGCTCATTTTTGGCTATCACTTTAAGGCTTTTTCCGGGCTTCACGACATGCGTAACGCCATTTCGGTCGCAAAAGTAGATCTTTCCATCGGCATAAGTGGGAGAGGCGCTGAACTCAGCATGAAGACGTTCTTGCCAATGTAGTTCCCCGGTTTTCGCGTTTAGACAGGAGGCTATGCCGGCGTCGTTGACTAGATATAGTTCATCGTCGACCAGAATGGGTGAGGGCATCTTTGGCGCCGATCTAGCTCGCCATTTAATTTCCGGCAGCTTGTCCCCGTTTAGAAGAATCCCGAGGATTTCTCCTTTCATGAAGCAAGTGGAAAGAAAGACCATGCCGTTGCCGGCTACGGGTCGCGAAACATTTGAGAATCCAAGTAGCCCGTAGGGTAGTTTCCAAAATTCTTTGCCCGTAGCAGGTTCGTAGCAGTAGAGCCAATCGGCGGCGGGAGAAAGTAGAAGCTCGGAGCCTTTGTTTTTAACGAGAATGGGCGTGGCATAACTTTTCTTAAGCTGCGGGTTGCTGTTCATCTTACCGCTTCGTTTGGTTTGCCACACAATTTCCCCGGTCTCTTGCTTCAGAGCGACTATGCTTTGCTTGTCGCTACCGTCGAGGTGGAAAATCATTAGGTCGCCCCATAAGAGCGGAGAACTTCCCGGACCATTTTCGTGCATGACCCAGAGACGTTTGTCATTGTTTTTCCAGATAATTTTTCCGGATTTCGCGTCAAGGCATGCACTGCCATAGGCACCGAAATGACAGTAAAGTTTACCGTCTTTAAGGCATGGAGTAGAGGAGGAGTAGCTGTTTAACTTATGAACCCATTGCGGCTTTTCCTTATTAAAGACCTCAATGTCCCGAAGGATTTTTCCAGTTTCCGGGTTTATCTGTACTGCTCTAAGACTTACTTTTGCGAGGAGGTTTAACGGTTGTCCGCCTGTATTGACCTTTAGGCGTCTCTTGACGTCTTCCTCTGATGCGGGTGTTTCGTAGGCGGTAGTGAGCCAGACCAGATCGCCTTCTACCACTGGGGAAGAGTGACCGCGTCCGGGAATTTCCACTTTCCAGACAACATTTTTTTTGGAATTCCATTCGGTCGGGAAACCCGTCCCTTCAAAGTGGCCCGAGGCATTGGGACCGCGCCATTGCGGCCAAGTGCCCGGGTAAGCAGTTGTGCTTGCAAGAAAGTAGCCAAAAAGGAGGGCGACTCGGCTAAATCCATTGGTGTGAAGAGGAGAGGTTTTCATTGTCTATTAAGTGGCAATAATTAAACTGCCAATTATTTGACCTTTTTTCTCCGAAGGCAATAGGCTATCGCCTATATCTGTAATTTGAGAGTTCTTAGGTGCCCTGCGAAAATTGCCACCAAGGCTTCACCTTTTCGTCGGATTCGAAGATTATCTTAGACTCATCAAATTCTAATCCGTGCTGCAATTTGTAAGCTGTTCCAGCGACGACGTTCATGCACACTCCTCTTGCGTAAATCGTCTTTGTTTCTTTGTCATTGCCCGTTCCAAATTCAATGTCAGCCTTCCATCCTCGTTCGTTCTTAAAATCAACGCGATGCGTTCTGCCTTGGGGAAGAAGCACGACGAATTCCCCCGTGATTGTTCCTCTAAAGTAATTCAATACCTTTATTCCTTGAAGGAAACTTGGGGCCATATATGCGACCATGCTGAGATAACGACGAGCCAGTTGGAGCGCAGTCGGGCTGCGTTCGACTCCCTCGAGAGGATCTCTTCCCTCGCTAATGTTATACAGAATAGCGTTCCTGAGAGTTTTGGAAGCGCCTGCAGCCGAAAGGAGTGTGCCCTCGTCCTCGCTGGGAGAATCATGCTGTTGACGGTTGACCATCTCGAATGCTCGACGAAAGGCAGTGGACATCTGTTTCTTGATTTCTTCGTCATCATCATCGGCAACTGTTTTCCCGTCACTTGGCTTCCGGGGTGTGCCGCCATTGGAACTTTGCAGGCGATCAAACGCTATGTTCACGTCCAGCAATTCGTCCGGCGTGAGGAATGCGCCGTTTTCGCCTTGTGGGGAAAGAGAAGTGACGTAGCGAAACCATTCATGGTCTTCCGGTTGGATGTCGCGTTGCTCCGTGCGTGGTGTTTTCGCTATCGGTTTTGCTTCTCCGGCGGAGGTCGCATGGGTTTCCATGATGTCGGTTTTACTCATTTTCTCATCCTTTCAAGGTATATCGGAGAAACATTCTCGTTTCTTACGGATACGACAATAACTCGATAACCCCACCATTGCAAATGGAGGCGATTTCACATGATTGTGCGACAACCAATGGAGGAGCGACCTTGGTCGCTCCTTCTACATTCCGAGAATTGCGTTCTTCCCGATTGTTAGGGCAGTCTCTTAACGCGTATGTTGCGGAAGAGGACCGTGCTTCCGGGATCGTGTCCTTGCAGTGCGAACGTGCCTTCGCCGAGAACTCGCTCGAAATTTTCTCCGGACTTTGCATCTGCAGGTTGTTCCCACTCGACGATGGTCTTTCCGTTGATCTTAGTCACAACTTTCTTCCCGTCGACCTTGATGTAAATTTCGAACCACTCGTCATCTTGAGCGGGTGCCGTAAGATTGTCCTTCACGCCGTAGATACTCGCGGTTTTCTTGGGGTCGTGGTAGGTATTGTTCACTTGGCATTCAAATCCTACTTTTGGCCAACCTTCATCTTGAAACTTGGTATGGAAGTAGATGCCTGAATTGGAGTGCGGTAGTGTCATCACCTCAGCCTTGAACTCGAAATTCTTGAAGGGTTTCTTAGCTTGGTAGAAGAGATGGCAGCGTCCCGGCGCATTGGCTACGATGCATCCATCCCTTACCTTGAAGGAATTGTCGTTCTCGTTTGCCTTCCAGCCCTTTAATGTCTTGCCGTCGAAAAGGCTTTCCCAACCTCCCTCAGCTTTCTTGTGAGATTGAGCATGATGTTGGGCTAAGATGTCACGCCCGAAGTCGCCATTGAAGTCTCTCCAGACAGCGTGTACGTGGTTGGCTCCGTTTTGCGTGCAATCGTACTCGAAGAGAAACTTTGGTGTCTGGATACGATAATAGTGGCCTTCTCCCGGACTACGACTTCCGGCCCAAGCGAAATACGTTTCCTTGGGGTCTATGAGCGGATTTTTCTTAGTGATCTGAGCTACGATTTCAGGTCGATGTTTGGCGGCGTAAGCCTCGACTATTTCGGCCAACCAACCTTTCTGGCGAGAGTTCATTTTGGTGATCGGTAATCCTTGCGGTGGAAAAAAGGTGTCTCGTTTTACCTCGCTGTCCCACTTAGTAAGAACGTCATCAGGGGCTTTTTCGGAAAGGATGCCGATTTCACGCTGAGGTGGAGAGAGGGATCGAGCAAGTTTGCGAGCCATGTTTTCCTCGTCGGCCAGAACCTTGAGACCCTTGAATGCACCTTCTTTCACTTCGGCTGGGTTTGTGCCGAAAAAACTGGGTGTGACTGAGAAAATACGTCCGTTAACAAGGGTGAAACTGAGAGAGAGATGATGTCCTTCGTAGCGCCAGCCCCAATTGCCCGCCTTGGAAGGTTCGCCGAAGATGCAGACATAGTACAGTTCTGGATTCCGGATGTCGCGTCCCTCCATTTGAAAGAGGATCTGCTCGAGTGTCATGATAGTGGTAGCCTCGAGATACCCACGGTGACTGAGGGCGGCGGAAAGTAGACCGTTAGCTAGAATCCGTTGCTGGGCCGTCATCAACTTTATGGGTAGGCCTTGGCGTTTGCCATCTGGTTTGATGAATTTGTCGGGTAGATAGTTCCAACGTTCCCTTTCTTTGCTGTCCCAAGTGAATAAGGACGCCTTTTTTGCCTTGTCGTCGAGCGAGGCAATAAAACGGTTGGCCGCATCGGCCATGTCTGTGGCGGGATCGTGAGCGAAAGCAGCGGATCCGAGGATCGCGCAGAAGAGGAGGCATAACAGGGTTTTTTTCATAGTGACGGATTAATGAATTATTGCTCATTAAGATGTGCTAACTGCGGCACACGTCCATTGGAAAATCCTTGTTAGTGAGTGTTTTTTCGGGCGACCTTGACTGATCATGGTGTAGGTCGGTATTTGTTTCCTCCGTTCCAAGTAATGGCAAAAAAAATACAGTCTATAAAATCCAATCTACCTGAATCTAGTAATGGCTTTCGAGTGCTGGGGGATGACGTGGCTCTTGCTTCGGCATCTCTTTTCTCCGGTGGCGGTATCGGTGATGTTGGAATTGAATGGGGGGTGGGAGTGCCTGTGGCGGCAGCCTGTGAGCTGATCCCCTCTAGGGCCGAGCTGATTCGACTAAACTTTCCTGACACGCAAGTTTTAGAAGGCGATATTTGGAAATTGGCCAATGGCTATATAAATGATGTTCAGAAACGTTTGGGTGGTTTGCGTCCATGGTTGCTTACACTTTCTCCACCCTGTCAAGGGATGTCCGCCAATGGAGCGGGCAGAATATCGGCGGCCATTCGTTCCGGAAAAAGAATGCCCGAAGACGAACGTAACAGGCTCGTGTTGCCGGGTATAGATGTCTTGGAGGGATTGAGACCCGATTGGTTTCTGATCGAGAATGTCCGGCGAATGGAAAATACGGTTATTCGGAACGAAAAGGGTGAACCCGAAAATATTCTCAAACTGATAGGTCGCCGCCTGCAACCCCTTGGTTATACCATTCGCTCATCCATCGTTGATTTTCGTCGCTATGGAGTTCCACATCATCGCGAGCGTCTCATCACCATTGGTAGCCGCCTACCTTCTATTGTCCAAGGGATTCCACCTCTCTCTGATTTCTTCTCTAAAGAACTTTCGGGCCTTCATCCTCGGCCCTCCCACGGCGGGCCCGACTTGCCATCTCCCGTGACCCTTCGAGAAGCTGTTGGTCATTTACCGCAACTCGATTCCTTGAGCCAACCCATCGACCCGAAAGACGCTTATCACCGAGTCCCATCTTGGAACGAAAGCCAATACTATTGGATGAGTAATACTTCGGAAGGTAAGACCGCATTCGATAACCATGACTGCGTCTATTGCAAAACAGCGGGTCATGCACCGGAAGTTGTTTTTTGTCGATCCTGCCAAAAGCCTCTACCTAAACCAACAATATCAAAAAATGGTACAACTCGTCTCGTGCGTGGGTTTCGAACTAGCTATCGGCGGATGACTTGGGACAAGCCCGCTTCGACCATAACTATGAATAGCGGGGTGATTTCCAGCGATATGAAAGGACATCCTGACCAAAATCGCGTTCTTTCCCTCAGAGAGATCTTGATTTTGGGTACCCTCGATCATCCTAGTTGGAATCGGGCCTATAAATTTGAAGGAGTTCGACACGGCAGGAGCCAACCTGGCTTGAACTTTTCACCGCGGTTGGTTCGCGAGGTTGTTGGCGAATCTATTCCTCCTCTAGGAATGAGCTATATTATACAACATCTCGCGGATCTCGATGGAAGACTTAAATGACGCTCTTTACTCCTCTGAGTCGGTGTATTCGTTTTCCTGGGGTCCTTTGAATATTAAGCGTATGGCGTCGAGCCGAATTCTTGCTTTACTCAAAGCTTCGGCCAATTCCTGCATCTGTTTGCAAGTGAGATCGATCTCTTCTTGTCGAATGTTATCATTTATCTTGCGAAGGGCGGTGAGGCGGTCGAGTTCTCCTTGTATGGTGGTCGTCATCGATTCCGTGGCTTCTTTAATTGAATTTTTTGCCATCGCTGTAGCCATTTTTCGGGCTTTGCCGAGCATTTTCGGGATCAGTTCTTTACCGACTTTAAAGTCATCCAGAAGGGCGTAAGGGGAGCCATCGATCATTTCGGGTAAGTCCATGGTGACTACCTCTCGATCTTGGTTAATCAGAAAGCGCAACGGGGTAGGGGGAAGAAACCTATCTGCGTGGAGTTGTTTTGGGGCCAGTGCCTCCAATACAAAGATTGCTTCGAGGAGGAGGGATTGCTCTTCCTTGTCATCTTCCCATACGCTGAAACTGCAGTTTCCTTGCTCACTCCCGAGCAATAAATCGACAGCTCCTGTGACGATGGGATGATCTCCGGTCAGGAGTGTTATGTCTTCCCTGCTGAGAGAGAAGCTGCGGTCGAACGTGCCCACAAGTCCTCCTTTGGGCAACCCCGGGAATCCATCGCAGTTTATCGCGGCACGACCATCCAAAAGGTAGGTGCGATTGTCCCGTTCTTCCACTCGCACCCCGAAATGATCGAACACTTCCAATAAGAAAGTTTCCAACTCAAGTGAACTGTCAGTGTCGCGAATTGAATCGACCAGCGCATCCGCCACTTCCGGTCGGTTGGAATTCAGCTCCAACAATCGATCACGACCTTTTTCCAACTGTTCGGCAATAATCTTTCTTTGTTGCGAAGATTTTGCGATCATCTTGGCGAGCTTGTGCTCTTCCTCAACGGATTCGTTAAAGGTTTCCAGGAGTTCGCCGACCTCTTCGCCAAATTGCCGGAGCACAAGATTTCCTCCCTCGAGATGATTCTCAAAGGCATCCAGTCCATCGTGATACCAACGGGCGAGTACTTCTTCCCTACCGTTTTTCGTGTATGGAACGTAAATGTGAATTGTTTGCGTTTGACCGATCCGATCCAATCTGCCGATCCGTTGAGCAAGCAGTTCGGGGTCAACGGGCAAATCGAATAGCACGAGGTGGTGAGAGAATTGAAAGTTTCGTCCTTCACTTCCTATTTCGGAGCAGATCAATATACGTGCACCGTCTTTTTCTTCGAACCATGCGGCATTGCGGTCTCGTTGGACGAGGGTTAACTCTTCGTGGAATACCGTACTCTTTACAGTTATCCTTTGGGCTATGGCTTGCTCGATTGCTTTGGCGTTCTCTTTGCTTTCACAAATAAGCAACACCTTGTCTTCCCCGATCTCCTCAAGCAATTTTTCCAACCACAAGACGCGTGGTTCCGGGATGAAACTTATTGTCTCGGTGGGTTCTTCATCCTCTTCATGGTAATACAAATCCTCAAGCTCCAATTCGTCTTGGTCATCAAGTGCAGGCGGGTCTTCTTTTGGTGGGTCAAGTGGCAGTAGGTAGGCAACTCTTTTTGGAAAACCACTCATGTTTGCTCGAGTATTCCTAAAGACTACTCGGCCAGGGCCATGCCGGTCAAGTAGCGCGGACAGCAAGGTGATTTCATCCATCTCCTCGGCATCTATGTCCGGCATCGAAGCCAAGACGCTTCTTTGATCGCTTGTGAGAGGACTGCCTTCATGAAGCGCAGTTGCGATTGGCGCCACGTCGGCATAACTTTCGTTTTCGTCTAGAAAGGAAGACAGGTCCGAATATCTATTGGGGTCAAGTATTCTCAGGCGTGCGAAGTGGCTTTCGGGGCCTAACTGTTCTGGGGTCGCGGTTAGGAGCAAGACCCCTTCCGCTTTATTGGCCAAAGCCTCCACCAGTTCATATTCCCGACTCACATGATCTAAGGTCCACTCTAAGTGGTGAGCCTCGTCCACAACCATCAAATCCCACCCCGCCTCAAAGGCTTGTTTGGCTCGCAGGGTATTGTTGGCTAAAAAATCAATGCTGCACAACGCCAGTTGATCGTCCAAGAACGGATTTACTTTGGGATCGGAAGTCTCGATTGCGGTGCATCTTTCCTCGTCAAAGATATTCATCCACAAGTTGAATTTCCTCAGCATCTCTACAAACCATTGGTGCACGAGAGATTCCGGAACTATAATCAAAACACGTTCGGCCCGTCCCGTTAATCGGCGGCGATGAATGATAAGACCTGCCTCAATGGTTTTACCTAGCCCGACCTCGTCCGAAAGCAATACTCTGGGTGCGGAACGATTGCAGATTTCCTGAGCAATATAAAGTTGATGAGTAATGAGATCAATTCTCCCTCCGAGAAACCCCCTAGTGGGCGACTTTCGCAAATGGTGCATGATTTCGATGGCCTTTAGCCTTAGCCCAAAGACAAAAGCCTCGTCGAAATGTCCTGTTTGCAGGCGATCTTCCGGCCCGTTCAAGCTTATGCTGTCGCTCAAGTGAGCCTCTGGTAGTTGCCATCCTTCTCCGCAATAGAGAAGCACTCCATTTTCTTCTCGGATGGTTTCGATGAAACGTTTGGTCCCCTCGTGGTCCTCAATCTCTTGACCGACCCTGAATTGCACTCGTTGCAACGGGGCTAGTTCGGAGACGTACAAGCGCATTTCTCCAGTAGCCGGGTAAAGGACGTGCACGCGTCCATTGGCTTCCTGTACCACTGTGCCCAGCCCTAACTCGGGTTCTGACATGCTGATCCAGCGTTGTCCCGTTTTGTATTGATTCATACTTTGAATTGAATGAAAGGCTCGCCAATCTGATTGTTAATCAAAGAAGGTTGGGTGCGTTGGCCATTGTCGTTGGTTTTTCTAGCCACATTCCTTTTCTGCCTCTGTAAGTGCAACTCCATTTACCGGAAAATGCGGATCGAAGTTCAGGCTTACTGAGCCGATGGGACTTCGTTTACCGTATAATAGGCATGATGGTGCAGAAGCTCTTCGCCATCCCTTGAGCGGAGTGTGACGAAATCAAATTCGTGGACATGGCCAATTTTCAGGTTCGATAGCTGAATGGTAGCTCTAAGACCACCGCTGGAAAGCCTTACTGCTTGCACGGTCGGAGCGGTTTCGTCCACCTCGGGCCCA
>CALBIN010000191.1 GCA_937893275.1 uncultured Opitutia bacterium
AAAAACACTAGGCTACCTACTGTCCTTGTGGGACTGAAGACGTAAAGGGCATGTACTTCGAGTGACCATTCCAGTGCTTAAGCTACTTGTAGATGTTTTACGCCCGCACAAAACCCGACTCCTCTTCAAACCTTTCTAAACCAGTGAAGATACATTATGAAGAATCCTTTCCGGAAAATATGCCCGCCGAATAACTACGTTGCATTGGCAACACTGGTATGCGCGGCCAACTTGAGCCTGACCGAAAAGGCCCACGCAGCAAACGTATACAAGAGTCGGATCAGTCCCCACTGGTCGGGCGACAACTCTCATTTTTGGTATCGAAACGATCTCGCCAAAGGGGCTAGAGAATTCATTCGCGTCGACTTAAACACTGGTGTTCGCGAACTAGCGTTCGACCATGACCGTTTGGCAAAATCCCTTCTGAAATCAGACCTAAAGGGAGTGACCGCAGACCGTTTGCCAGTGGAGCACCTTCAATTCGCCGACTCGGGGAAACTCGCATATTTCCAAGCCAAAGGACTCCACTTCAAGTGGAACCGGAAAACACATGAGCTCACTAAAACAGAAGCCGAGGCGATTCCAAAAACCTCTTATTCGACAAACCGTTCAACCGCTCCGAAATCAGAGTCAAAACCCAAGCGATATAAACCTAGTCGTAACCTTTCGCCTGATGGGAAGTGGAAAGCTTTCATCAAAGACCACAATGTTTTCGTAAGGTCCACCAAGGGCAAAGAGGACATTCAGTTGAGCAAGGATGGCAAACCGGACAACAGCTACCAAGGACCCTTTTGGTCATCGAATTCGAATAACTTGATTTCATTTCGAGTACAACCGGGCAAAGTCGGCGACGTGCACCTTTTGGAATCCTCACCAAAGATGGGTGGTCGCGCAAAGCTTCACACCCGCAAATATCCGCTACCTGGCGACAAGTTCACGAAGCATGAGCTGAACTGGTTCGACCTAGAAGCCAAAATCAGTGACGGACAAGACAATAAGAAGCACCATCTTAAACCTCAGGTTGGCTTAATAGACTTTGGTTGGCCCAACTTGCGCTGGACTCCTGATGGACGCTATGCCCGCTACCGCAAAGTCGACCGAGGTCACCAGCGATTTAGAGTCATTGAAGTGGATACCTTTACAGGAAAAACCCGCGACCTAATAGACGAGAAAAGCGAGACCTTCATATGGACTGAACACCCAAAAGACCTCGGCGTGCCTTTGGTTAATTGGCTCACAAAGTCCGAAGAGATCATCTACCTCTCGGAAAAAAGCGGATGGCGTCACCTCTACCTCATCGACGTCAAGAAAGGCAAGATCACCAACCCAATAACAAAGGGGAGGTTCGTGGTTCGTTACATTGACCGGATCGACGAGGAACAGAGGCAGGTTTGGTTCCGAGCCTCCGGGCGGAACCCGGGACAGGACCCATACCTAATCCACTACTACAGAGTGAACTTCGACGGAACCGAACTGACTTCTCTGACCGAAGGAAACGGCTGGCACAAGATCGCCTATTCGCCCGACGGAAAATTCCTCATCGACACCTATTCACGAATTGACATGGCACATGTCCATGAGCTGCGCCGAGTCTCCGACGGGAAACTGGTTTGCGAACTGGAAAAGACCGACACATCGGAACTCGAGACCGAGGGATGGGAACCGCCGGAGGTATTTTCCGCGAAGGGTCGCGACGGCAAAACCGACATTTGGGGAATCGTCTGTCGCCCTCGCGATTTCGACCCAAACAAGAAATACCCAATTCTAGAGGCAATGTACGCAGGTCCACATGATTCATACACACCAAAGCAGTTCAGCGCTGGAAAACGTTTCTCATCTTGGACTGACATGGGTTTCGTCGTGGTGAAGATGGACGGCATGGGAACGGCCAACAGGTCAAAGGCCTTTCACGACGTATGTTGGAAGAACCTAAAGGACGCAGGATTTCCAGACCGAATTCTCTGGCACAAGGCATTCGCCAAGAACAACCCATGGTACGATGTCTCTCGTGTTGGAATCTACGGCGGATCGGCAGGAGGCCAAAGCTCGACGGGCGCCCTACTCTTCCACCCGGATTTCTACAAGGTAGCAGTTTCATCCTGTGGTTGCCACGACAACCGCATGGACAAGGCATCTTGGAACGAGCAATGGATGGGTTATCCCGTAGGCCCGCACTATTCAGAATCCTCGAACATCGACAATGCTCACCGTCTAAAGGGAAAGCTACTTTTGATCGTAGGCGAACTGGACAAGAACGTCCCCCCGGAATCGACCTACCGACTCGTCGATGCCCTCATCAACGCGAACAAGGATTTCGACTTCATAATGGTCCCGGGCGCAGGTCACGGTGGCGACGGGCGGCATGGTCAGCGGCGTAGGGTCGATTTTTTCCGCAAGCACCTGATGGGCATAGAGCCTCCAAACTACAACGGCTCCGATTAACGAGACAAGGGTATTTACCCTCGCTCGACGAAGTCGTTCAGTTTCCCTTGGTTTTGAGCGGAGGTGGAGCTGCGTCCTTGTTGCGAAAACCGTACATAGGTAAAAGCCTATAGTAAACTTCCAGGCTCAAGGTAGCCAAGGTAGTGGAAACCACGCGACCACCCGGCACTGCGTGAGCGGAACCGACGTCCCAGCTCCCAGCCTCTGCTCCATTCTTTTTCTGCAGAAGAGGAAGGGTTTCCTTGAGTCGCTCGTTCCAGTCCGCCCAGATCGGGCCTTGGTGCTGGTAGAGAGCGAGCGTACCATAGTAGAGGTAGTAATAGTCGGGAGATTTCACGTTGATTTTACGCATTTTGAGGACTTGGGCACTTTCCGGCATCCGCGGGTCGGTCGGTGGCACGAGGTCCAGTTGACGGCAAAACATTCCCGTAGCCACCATCGCAGGCTTGTTCTTGTCAGGCCCTGTATAACCATAGATTCCACCGTGCCTTCCGCCACCGGCGTGATCGAACCACCGACGGGCATTCTCAAAGACACTTTCCTCCACTTCGATACCCGCCATACGAGCGCTGTGCAGAGCCATGTATTGCCAACCCGTGACCGAGGTGTCGGCACCACTGGGACTTGGACTGTAGCGCCAACCACCCTTGGCTGGATCTTGAGCGGCGATGATCAGTTCGATTGCTTTCTCCGCAGGTTCTTTTAATGCAGGATCCTTACTAAGCCCATAGGCTTCACAGAGAGCGATGGCGGCAATGCCGTGACAATACATCCGACCACCACCCCGTAGGTCTCCGTTCTCCTTCTGTTGGGCAACTAGCCATTTGAGTGCTTTCTGGACAGTACCCTGAAACTTTCCTGGAGTTTTGTGACTGACCCCCCAACCATAATAGCAGAGTAAGGCGAAACCGGCACTGGCGGTATCGTAATCTCCTTTCCCTCCATGCTTTTTCGTATCCCAACGCCCATCGGGCTCCTGATTTCGAGAAAGCCACTGAAGAGCGAGTCCAATAGCGCGTTCCGTAGCATCCGAACCGCCGAGTTGCTCAATGACTTCGAGGGAAGGCTTGTCACGCTGCTTGCGAAGCAAATTGGTAAGAGCCGTCGGGTCCAGAGTATCTTTTGGCGTCTGCAATTTGCCTGGCAGCAAAGGATCGGTCTCAGGATCAGTCCCCGGAAGATTAAGACTCATGGAAGCAATGGTACCCTTACCATCGAAGTCCGGAAGGTCTCCCTTAGCCTCAAGGCCACTATGAGCAACCACCACATCGCCTCCGGTGTCAGTGGTTTCTGCGGCGGCATCTCCGGGTTCGATTTGTTCGACCTCCGTAGTGCTCTCGGATGCGGTGTTTGCAATCTCTGCGCTCTCTTCGGATTTCTTAGTCTCGACTTGCGGAACGGCCTCGGTCGGGCGAAACACGTCGGCGAGAGGATTTGCCCTTTCCTCGGCCTTTTGTATTTCCCCGGGAGCACTTTCCTCTAGTTCGAGGATTTCCAATTCGGGTAAAAAAGTTTCGGGCAACGCGGTAAGCAGGGGAGATATTTTATCCGGCTTGGTTACGGGTTCCTCAGCGGATTCAGTGTTTGCCTTGGACGGACGGATATCGCTCACCAAAGAAGTCTTGCTGGTTCTGGTGACTATGGGAGTCGTCTTGGTGTACTCCTGAGCTTCGAGTACAGGGATTTTGAAGTCACTTTCCAGACGATCTGTGATCAAGGCGATTGGAGTTTCGGAAACCTGAGCCTCCTCGGGGGTACTCTCAAGAGCGAGTTCCTCTTGGGCCAAGGCATCTATGCTTATCGCTATTTCGGGCGACTGCGGTTCACCGCCCGCCGAAAACTCTTTCGTGATCAACCAGATCATCATGAGAAAGAGAACGATCAAGTGGAGAGCAACCGAACCTGCCAAGCACTTGTGATATAGATTCGTGATGTCTTTCCAGTGCTCCAGAAGGTAGATAAGCGCAGCGAGAGCAGCGAGAGCGAGCAGGACCCACCAGATGATGTTGCCGAGCAGCTCCATGAACTGATCCCAGCGAGAGAGATCGGTATACTCGAACACCTCTCGAGTCGTCGAACGGTACAGAAGGTAACTATCCCGGGTTTCCCGACCTGAATCCGCTTCCGCTTCGAAGTTCGAACTGAACAAAAGATCGAAACCCTCCATGCGTACGGCGGGATCCGTAGCATCGCCTTTATTGAAGTACAGATCAAGTTTTTCGGGGGGAGATTCCTTTCCCCCTGCAACACGACTTATGTAGAGCTCAAAGCCGGATTGATCATCGCGCTCACGATCCGAGGCGATGAAAATATGATCTCCACGCTTTGTCAGAGCGGCTTGAACGTCGTCCGCCTCCGAATTAAGATGGCTCACCGGTTCAGCAATCGAGAATCGTGGCATCAAACTCGGCGGTTCTTGGTCAGGGGTCGAAGAATTCCGATCGGTCGCTTCAAGAATGATTTCGGCAACTAGGATATCATCGCTCTTTCCGCCACGATCCGAAGAGAAGAATAAACGTCTACCATCAGCAGCCGGCGCGGGACCGAGTTCGTCATTCGCCGTATTGACAGCTTCACCAAGGGACTCGGCGGCACTCCAGCCCTCAGCGTTTTGGCGAGCAACGTAAAGGTCGTAACCACCTTTTCCGCCGTCGCGGTCCGAAGCGAAATAAAGGTACTCGCCGTCACGAGAAAAAGCGGGCCCACGATCATTGAAGGAACTATTGAGGGCAGTGAGCACCTCAGGTCGGGACCACACTCGTCCATTCCAATGTGAAAAATACATGTCGGCGCCGGTTTCGTTATTATCTCGACGAACCAAGATCATGGTGGTGCCATTGGGAGAGAAGGTTGCCTCGAGTCGGTCTCCTCCCTGATTAACTACGTCGACTCCATCGGGGTCGAGAGAATCAACCTCTTCGGTAAAGACGTTCTGTACGGGATCCTCCCAGAGAACGAACCGAGCTTTATCTTCATTCACCCCGACCGAAGTGTTCGCGTCGTCCGTATAGTAAACCCAGACGTTTTGCCGCAAATTGTCCCAGACGAGCCAAGATATCGTGGCAAAGGCCACCAATGCCACCACCGCGAGAAGAATGCTCACGATACGGCGCTTGCTACCGACTGGTTCTGAGTTATTCGAGTCCATTGACGTTAAATATCAACCAGCGGGTGGCTGAACGACTGCTTCGGGCTCATCCTGTTGGGCCGATGGCTTTCTGAATGCGCGGAAGGAGAGATAAACGAGAAGAACGCCGGACAGGACGAAAGCAATCAGCCAGCCCGCATTGCTGCCGAACCATGCCGAAGTAGGCATTGTTGAGTAATTGTAGCGACGAAGCACTCGCTTGCTCTTTGCGTGGTAAAGACCGAAGTTGTCGCCCGCTCGGTCGGAGTTAAATAAAAGGTGAAAGCCGGCCATGCGGGTGGCGGGATGGCTTTCGTTGAATTTGCCGTTGATTTCCTCACCGAGATTTGAAGGTGACTTGGGAATGTTCTGAATCAGTCTGGAACGGTAAATATCCGATTCGCCGAACCCTCCCTCACGATTCGAGGCGAAATATAGGAAATCGCCATGGTCGGTTATGACCGGGGCGCTGTCGTTATTCGGAGAACTGAGAACCGGCAGGTGCTTGGCATGGCGAAAAATCGGCGTCGCCGGTAAAGCATCACCCTCAATGACGTCCAGGCTAGGCCCGGCGGGGTCAGGCTCGAAACCAAGCCCGTAAAGAGGCGTATAGCGGTAATGAGCCTCGAGACAGAGAGTCACCAAAGAGGTAATGATCACCTGGCCCATGGAGCCTGCATGCGGACCGCTAAGCTGCCAAGATCCATCAGGGGCTTGAGCCTTAAGGTATTCCGCCTGCATTTTGTTGATCCATTTGCGCCATACGGGTCCCTGGTGCTGGTAGGCGGCCAGCGTGCCGTAATACGCGTAATAGATGTCGGCCAGATTAAATCCGGCTCCATCGAGTATGAGAGCCGATTCAAAGGCCTTGGCAGCATTCGCCGAGGAACGGGTGAGCTGGGCGCAGAAGAAGCCGACCGCGTTCATTGCATGCTTGCCGGAGTTGCCCTTGCCTGGAGAATCGGTGTAACCGTAAGAACCCCCGTCCTTACCGCCACCGACAATCTCAAGGAACCTCCTCACTCCTTCCCAGGTTTTTTTCGGGATAGGGATACCTGACATGTCGCCACTGGCCAGTGCCATGACCATCCAGCCGCTAACCGACAAGTCGCCTCGGTCTCCCGGCTTGTATCGCCAACCGCCCTCTTCGTGCTGGGAATCGACGATGAAATCGATGACGCCTTGCGCCATTGGTCGTAAATCCGGGTCTTTTGTTACGCCATAAGCCTCGACCAGTGCGAGGGCTGCGATGCCATGATCGTACATATTACCCTTACCGCGCATGTCTCCGATGCCGGTCTCCTGAGCCTTGAGCCAGTCGAGACCACGCCTGACATTGTCTTGATACTTGCATTGCTGGTCATGACGTTCTCCTCGTCCATAGAGGGCAAGGAGACTGAAGGCGGTGGCGGAAACGTCATGCCCTGCTTGCCCTCCAGTCTTCTTGATATCCCATCGACCGTCTTCCTCCTGCTGGGAGACAATGTAGGCAAGTGCCTTATCGACAGCTTTTTCGGTTTCATTCGAACCACCCAGTTTGGCCATCACCTCGACATCCTTTAAGGCGCCTTCACGTAGGGAGTAGAGCATACTGAGCTGGCGTTCGACGATCAGTCCGGACAACTTGTCGCTGGCGACGTCGGCGGAATAGAGGTCGAAATCAACCTTGCGGTCACCCACGTCCGCCAGCTGCTCGGCTTCCGCAGCCTTGACCGCTTCCTTTTCGCTTATGTCGGTCGCCTGATGCGGACGATTAGAGGCAAAGAATACCGTAAATCCATCCGGAGTGATGGCCGGGTCGATTTCGTCGAAAGGAGTATTAACCCTAGTCGTTAGGGGCAACGGCCACGCATATTCGACTCCGTCCCACTTTGAGATCCAGATGTCTTTACCGCCCTGCCCTCCCGGCCGGTCGCTAGTGAAGGCAAGCAAGTTCCCATCGCCGCTAAGCGCAGGTGACGTTTCGTGAAACTTACTGTTCAGGGCACGCATCGGGCGGGATTCGCCCCAGTTGTTGCCGTCCCAGAGGCGAAGGAAAAGGTTGGAGTTATTGCCGTCGAGGTCGCTGGCATAGACCATGCGGGAACCATCCGATGAGATCATCGTCTGGTCTATGTAATCGCCCGAAGCATTAACTTCGCTAACAGCTTCCGCCTTTTCCCAGAGCACGTAACCGGGCTCCACGTCTCTTGCGACTTTTTCTACGGCAATACTGTCGGTGTACTTATGCCAACGCCAGGGTTCCAAGTAAGACAAACTCCAGATCGCCGCCGCGAGCACGATGGCGAGCGCTCCCCAAGCGTAAATCTTGTAACGTATCCGACGGGTAAGTCCGAGAAAAGCCTTGGGCTCCTCCACGGCTTGGTCGACCTCTGTGTTTGCCTTGGGCATTGCGGATCGTCTTACTTTTCCGTTTTAACGGCGATATTGGCTTTCGCCACTCCAACGGACCGGCAAATTGACATTACGTTTGCCAGATAAAGGTGTTTGGCGTCCTGATCGCTGCGGATGAGAACCTTGAGGTCAGGTTTCTTTTTGACCTCGGCATCCATCCAAACCTCGATTTGCTCTTCCGTCACCTGTTTGCCCATCAGGACGTAAGCTCCGGTTTTCCGGATATTGATCTTGGCCAAGTTCCCCGTCGACTGGGTCAGCGATTGATTCCGGGCATCGACCGGTAAGTTCACCATGTGATCGATTTCCTCTTCCTTGAAGGTGGTGGTCACGAGGAAGAAAATGATCAGTATGAACATCACGTCCAGCATGCTGGATATATTGATGATTTCCCCGTCCGAGGAGGAACTGTTGCGCCGGCAGTTCATGACTCGTCGGCAGTGGACTCGGTTGACTCCTTGGCGGCAGTTTTGCGGGCCGTTTGCTTGGCGGCAGGCTTTCTTGTCGCTGGCTTCTTAGCCGCCGCCTTACCTGTGGCAAGAGCGTGAGTGACGATAAATTCAGTGCCTGCCTCGTCGATATGATCAATCGCTCGATCAGCTCTAGTAGCCAACCACTGAAAGAGCAACAAAACGGGAATGGCGATAGTCAGTCCGGCTGCAGTACTGACGAGCGCCTGATAAATGCCGTTCGCCAAATCGGCTGTCTTGGCCGCGCCACCGCTGTTCGCCGTTTTCTGAAACGCATCGATCATACCGTAAACGGTACCCAGCAAACCAAGCAGAGGACAGACCCCGGCGATAACAGAGAGCGGTCGCACACTTCGTTTCATCTTTTCAGCCTCACGACTACCGGCGTCTTCGATAGCTTTTCCGATGGCCTCATGACCCTCGTTGCGCCACTGAACCCCGGCCTTAAAGACATGACCTGCGGCACCTCCCGATTCGTCGCAGAAGTCTTCGGCTTCCTTGCCGCTGGGGTCGCTGTTCCATGCATCGCCGAAACCGCTGAGAAAACCTTCAGGCAATACGCGATCTTTCTTTAAGGAAATAAAACGCTCGATACCAAGAGCCACAGCGAGGATTGACGCTATTGCCAGAGGAATCATAACGGGCCCCCCCTTCTTGACCAAGGCGAACATGGTTTCGTTCTCGTCACCTGCTCCGGCCCCGACCTCAGCGGCCATAGCCCAGGAGGAGAAGGCAAGGAAGATAAAGGCCCCGATGGATAGCGCATAGCGCCCGGTTATTGATGACATTGAATTGTAGTGCTTCATTTTCATGGTGTTTGGATTGGAAAGTTTGTTTAACCGGAACGGAGTTGGTCTAGGTATTGGCGGGCGACGATCGCCGCCTTTTCCTTGCCATAGCGAGTAATTACCTCCTTGAAGCGCTGCACGGCATCCTCACGTTTTTTTTGCGCAAGCAGAACACGTCCCATTTCCAGCACTGACTTGGCCCGCCAACTAGGATATTTCTTGAAATTGATCTCAATATTTACGAATTCGGCGACTGCTTGCTCGTATTGCTGCATATTGAAATAGCATTCACCGGTTTGAAACCTTCCGCGCACCGTCCAAAGGTCCACTTTTCTCTGATCGATAAAGAGTTTGCCGTACACTACGATGGCTTCCTTGTGCTTGTCGCTGTTCTCAAGGGCGTAACCAAGCCCGA
>CALBIN010000192.1 GCA_937893275.1 uncultured Opitutia bacterium
CGCCAGTCGTGTCCGGGAAGGTGACGATTACGGTAGAGGGGCCTAACAAGAAATAATATTCCGGGAATTCACCCAGAAAACCTCCGACTCTTGGAGCCAGCGGTTTATTATTTCTTCTTCGGCCTAGGCTTTTTCCCCTGAGCTTGGGGATCATAGTTCGGATTGGGCACGGGCATCTTGGCCTTCATCTCGGTTTGCCAAGCGAGCAACTTGTCCTGCAATTCCTTGGTCTTTTCTGGATTGGCTTTAGATAAGTCTTTTTTCTCCGAAGGATCCTTTGCCAAGTTATAGAGCTCGACCGTGTCGTAATGGTAGAAAGCAATCAGCTTCCAGTCACCGTCACGGATCGAGGCGCCGGGCTTCCAAGTGGAACCATGATAATGCGGGTAGTGCCAATAAAGCGTCCTTGGTTTTCCCGTGTCACCCTTGAGTTCCGGGACGATACTGCGCCCATCGATGTGCAACTTGGGACGCGGTGGAAGACTCGCCAATTCCAGCATGGTGGGAAAGAAATCCATGCTCACAACGGGTTCGTCCGAGACGCTTCCGGGTTTGGTTAACCCCGGTGCTCGTATGATTGTCGGTTCGCGCACGCCGCCCTCGTAGAGCCAACCCTTGCCCGCCCGAAGCGGCGAATTGCAACCGGGACCTGGACCTCGAAGTGTGCTTAAGCCTCCGTTGTCACTGAAGAAGATAACTGCGGTATCGTCCGCGATCTTGAGTTCGTCGAGCTTGTCGAGCAACGCTCCTACGCTGTCGTCCACTGCAGCGACCATGGACGCGAGAGCGGGATTGTCCTGGCGTAGACGGGTCTTGCCTTCGTGCTCGGGTCGCGTGGGGCTGTTGCCTTCGAACGTCTTTTTCGCCTTTTCCGAATAATGAGCGATCCGTTTCTTGTAAGCCTGAATAGGGGTGTGGATGTTGTAATAGGAAAGATAGAGCAGAAAGGGTTTTTCTTTTTTGCGGTCTTCCATGAACTTAACCGACTCTTCAGTCAGGCGTTCTGTCAGGTACTCACCGGGTTTCTTCGACTTTAACGCCGGGTTGGTCCATGGCGCGTAATAGCCGCCGGGAGGAGAGCCCTTGTGGTGCCCTCCGATATTGACGTCGAACCCTTGGTCGTTTGGCCAATGCCCCTCGTTGCCGAGGTGCCATTTTCCTGCGAAGAAAGTCTGGTAGCCGTGACTCTTCAGTTCCTCGGCAATGGTTACTTCCTCGTGTGCCAAATTGCCGCGATCCGCAGGGTGAAGTAACTTGTTCCGATTGTTGTTCGATTGCCCGGGTATCCAGTCGGTGATGTCGACTCGTACGGGATGTCGTCCGGTCATGATACTGGCCCGGGTGGGCGAGCAAACCGGACAGGCTGCGTATCCATTGGTGAATCTCATCCCCGTGGCCGCCAGCTTGTCGATGTTTGGCGTTTCGTGAAAAGTGCTCCCATTGGCCCCGATATCAGCCCAACCCATGTCGTCGACAAGGAAGAATACGAAGTTGACGGGTTTTTTCTTGGCGGCAAAGGCAAGGTAGCCCGCAACAAAGAAAGTGAAAAGGAGGGAAAGGAATCTAGTAGTGGAATTCATGATTGTGGCTCTGTGATTTCAAGATTTCAGTTCTTGCCTAGATGTTCTCCCTGAGCAGAGAAATCGTCGAGGAGAATATGGCCCCATCCCTTGGTCGCTCGATCGATGATCCGTAAGAATAAAATCTTATCCTTGTGTTTGGGTAAGTGAACCACTCGCCGCACCATGCGAGGTCCATTGGTTCCGCCCGAGCGAGCGATCTCTTTACCTCCCTCGTCGCAGATCGATAGATGAACATCGTCCCGAAAAGCACCTCCTATTAGGAAAGCGATCCGGGCGCCGGTCAAACGGAAGCGGGGTGACTCGATTACGCCGACCTGCGCGTCGGAAACTCCGGAATCATCCTTGAGGGCGATCGTCGAAAGATGGAACTTTCCTTGGCGTCCAAAGGGGGCCTTTTGCCAGCGAGGTAGCGAAGATGCCGAACTCACGGGTTGCCCGAAAGCGCCTTCGATCATCCGCCAACCCTGCAGGTCACCTGACTCGAAATCAAAGCGAAGGTTGCCCAATGGAGCGAAGGGCTTGTTTTTTAAAGGAGGCGTAACGGGTGCAGATCGCCCGAAGACACTGCGAGGTCGCTTGGGACCCGAGTCGAAGAATCGGGCACCCATCCCTATGCGGTCGTAGTCCCCGATGTCCTCGCGGGCGTTCCCGATCAATTTCACGAGGCGGCCAACGACGTCGGGATGCTCTTTAGCCAAGTTTTTGGTCTCACCGATGTCGGTTTGCAGGTCGAATAACTGGACCTTCTCCACGGCATCGGTCATGCGGGCGGACCAGAGGGTCCATTTGGGCTTGGCAGGTCGTGGCAAGACGAGTTTCCACTTGCCCGAACGAACGGCTTGCAGGTGAACGTAGGAATAATGGTAGATCGCCTCGTGCGGACTTTTGGCATCGGTATCTCCCCTAAACAAGTGCATAATGTTACGACCATCGATACGGCGGTCATCTGGGATCTTGCCGCCGCCGAGCTTTGCGAAGGTGGGAAGCAAATCCATGATGGTGGCGGGTTCCGAACATTCCTTCCCTGCCGGCACCACGCCGGGCCAACGCACGACGGTGGGTACACGCACTCCGCCTTCCCAAGTCATCATCTTGGCTCCTCGCAAGGGCCCGGAGGTTCCATAATGCGCATCGTTTCCACCCTTCCCTTTAAGCTGTTCCTCGATCCATGGACCGTTGTCCGAGGTGAAGACCATCAAGGTATTGTCGTCGACCTTGGCTTCCTTCAAGGCCTTTATGACTTCCCCCGCAGACCAATCGAGTTCCTCGATGACGTCCCCATAGAGACCACCTCCCGAACGACCGCGAAAAGGATCGGTGGCGCCGATGACCACATGAGCCATGGTGTGGGCTAGGTAGAGCATGAAAGGTTTGTCGCCCTTGGCGCTGTCTTGAATGAACTTCACCGCCTCTTCGGTATAGAGTTTAGTCACTTGATCCATTTCAGATTGGTCGATGCTTTGGTCGAGCACCTTGTTCTGCCGCATTAACTGCATGCGGAACCTGCTGCCCTCGATGGTCCGCGTGAAACCATTGTGAAGAGGCGCTCCATAGAAATAGTCGAATCCTTGGGCATTAGGCATCAGCTCGGGTGGATATTCTTTTCGAGTACTTCCTGCCAAATGCCATTTGCCGACCATTCCCGTGCGATAGCCGGCTTCACGCATTACCTCCGCGATAGTTATTTCCTTGGGGTGGAGGATCGGGTGCCCGTTCTTGCGGTTGCCCACCTCGGCCACCCGCATGGCATACGACCCTGTGAGGAGGGAAGCTCGCGTCACGCCACAGACCGGGTGAACGTAAAAGTCGGTCATGCGCATCCCCTCGGCTGCCATCTTGTCAAGGTGAGGCGTCGCCGCCCTCTTGCCACCGAAGCATCCAATGTCTCCGTAACCAACGTCGTCCAACATGAATATGATCATGTTAGGATGTTTTCCTGTGGATTTCTTGGCCGCGAGGCCGAAGCAACTTATGGCAAAGCAGACACAAAGGAAGAAGATGGTTTTTGTCGGATGATTCATTGGATTACTTTTTCTGTGGCCTCGGTTTTCTGGACGGCGGGAGAGGAGGCTTGGTCGGGTGCGGTTCGATCGGATCGAAGAAGCGCATGTTCG
>CALBIN010000193.1 GCA_937893275.1 uncultured Opitutia bacterium
CCCGAGTTGCTCGCCTGAGAATTCTCCGCGTCTTTCATAAGTTTTCTTGATCGGGGAACTTTTTCCCGTTTTGGTAGGGAATGTGAAAACCCTGCTTCTTACCCTTCTGACTTGCGCATGTGCCTGCCTAAGCGCTTTTGCCGAGTCGAAACTCAACGTCATGTTCATTACCCTGGACGACATGAACCGCGACTCCGTCGGGGTCTATGGTTCCAAGGTCAAGGGGACGACCCCGAACATCGACAAGCTCGCCGGTGAGGGGCTGCGCTTCGAGCACGGTCACGTATCGATTGCGATTTGCATGCCCACCCGGGCGGTCTGGATGACCGGCCGCTATCCCCACAACAGCGGAGCCCTTGGCTTCACGAAGATCAATCCTGGTGTTCCGACCTTGCCCGAAACCTTGCTCAAGAATGGTTACCTGACCGGCATACTGGGCAAGACCGAGCATGTCGTGCCTTCCCGTCAGAAAGCATTCGGGTATCGTCGGGACCGTTCCGAGATGGCAAACGGGCGCAGTCAGGAACTGTACGGCAAATTCACCGCCGAATTCCTCGGACAGGTCAAGAAAGCGGACAAACCCTTCTTCCTCATGGTCAATGCCCATGACCCCCACCGTCCATTCGACAACCGCAAGCCGGAAAGCGAGAGAAAATTTGCAGTCGAAGTGGAGGGAACTTCAAAAGACAAAAAGAAGGGAAAGCGTGGTCCCTATCCCGCCCCTTCCCGCATCTACCAGCCTGATGAAATCGTCATCCCCGGGTTCCTTCCCGACTTGCCTCCCATCCGCGAGGAGATCGCTCAGTACTACAGTTCCGTAAGCCGGGCCGACGACGTGGTGGGCCGAGTGCTGGTTGAGCTGGAGAAAGCCGGTTTTGCCGAGAATACCTTGGTCATGCTCAAGTCCGACCACGGCATACCGGTTCCCTTTGCTAAGACCAACGTCTGGAGACATTCGACCATCACCCCCTGGATCGTTCGCTGGCCGGGCACGGTCAAGCCGGGCACCCATGAGACCAAGCATTCGGTTGCCGGGGTCGATTTCACGCCGACCATTCTCGATGCTATCGGGGTCGCTCCGATGAAGGGCATGGACGGGCGCTCCTTCCTTCCCGTATTGAAGGGGAAGAAACAAAAGGGCAGGGAATTCGTCTACACCCATATCAACACCATTGCCTCGGGTCGCTCCTATGCCATGCGTTCCTTGCAGGGTAAGCGTTACGGGTTAATCTGGAATGGTTGGCACGATGGCGAAACCACCTTCAAAAACGAATCGATGAGCGGGCTGACCTGGAAAGCGATGGCCAAGGCTGCGGAGAACGATCCCGCTCTGGCAAAGCGGGTCAAGCACTACCTGTACCGGGCGCCTTTCGAGTTCTATGATTACGGGAAAGACCCCGATGCCTTGAAAAACCTCATCGATGACGAGGAACATGCCAAGTTCGTTACCCGTTACGGTCAGGAACTTCTAAAGGTCATGAAAAAGACCAAGGATCACGAAGCCGCCCGTTACCAAAAAGCCCTGAGCAAAATCCAATGAGATACCAGACACTTCGCTTTCTCTTCATCTTGCTTTGCGGATGCTTGAATTCATTCGCTCTGCAGGCCAAGCCCAACGTAGTCGTTTTCTTTACTGATGATCAGGGCACGCTCGATGCCGGGTGCTACGGATCGGATGACTTGCTGACTCCCGCCATCGACAAGCTTGCCAAGACCGGGATACGGTTTACCCAGGCCTATGCACATACGGTTTGCTGCCCGGCCCGGGCCGCTCTCATGACGGGACGACATCCGCAACGCAGCGGCGTGAACCATTGGACTCAGGGGGACATGAATTCAGCCAAGGGAATCAACATGGCGCTCGAAGAGGTCACCATGGCGGAGGTCTTGAAAAGGGCAGAGTATCGTACCGCGCTCTTTGGCAAATGGCACCTGGGAGCCCATCGTGACTATGGGCCAAAGAAGCAAGGCTTCGACGAATTTTTCTGTATCCGAGACGGGTTCATCGACAACTACAACCACTACTTTCTTCACGGTACGGGCTTTCATGACCTGTACGAGGGGACCACCCCGGTGAAGGCTCCCGGCAAGTACTTTCCCGAGCTTATGACCCAGCGCTCCCTCGCCTTCATCGAAGAGAGTAAGGACAAGCCCTTCTTTCTTTATTTCCCCTTGAATATTCCGCATTACCCAGAACAGGCTCCAAAGAAATTCGCCAAACCGTTCAATGACCTGAAGGACCCAGCCAGGAAATCCTACGCCACCATCATGTATGCAACCGATCACTACATCGGCCGGGTGGTGAACAAAATCGAGGAACTCGGGCTTCGCAAGGATACCATATTCATTTACATGAGTGATAACGGGCATTCCGAGGAAACCGGTAACCGTATCCGGGTTGACAACCACAAGAGCGGACATCCGAAGGGACATTTTTACGGAGCAAGCGGCGGTGGGTTCACCGGAAAATGGAAGGGGCAGAAGGGAACTTTCCTCGAGGGTGGAATCCGCGTGCCTGCAATCATAAGTTTCCCTGCCAAGCTCCCGCAGGGTGAGACGCGTGACCAGGTCGTCACCTCCATGGACTGGTTACCCACCGTGATGGAGTTGTGCGGGATCGAACGGGCCAAGGGCCATCCCAAGCTTGACGGGCACAGCCTACTTCCTCTTATCCGCTCAGCGAAAGCCGAGTCAGGCTACGGGGACGTTCTTCATTTTCAGTGGCATACTCAATGGGCGGTGCGCAAAGGAGAATGGAAGTTGATGGGTCGGGGAATCAAGGCTTCCTTTCTAGGCAATGTGAATGATGAACAACCCGAGCGTAAAAACTACGCCAAGGAAAAACCGGAACTGGTCGCCCGCCTGTTCGAGATGCATGAGAAATGGGCCGCAGAGGTAAAACCTGCCAAGTAGTCAGATGAAAAAAATCCGTAAGTTACAAATTCAGGTAGTGTTGACGGTTTTCGTCCTTTGCCCTTGTTTTGCTTGGGCAAAGATAACGGTCACCGAAAAGATTTTTCATCTCGGGACAAAGGGCTTGCCCGAGTGGGCCGAGTTCTCAGGAAAAACCCCTCATGGCAGAAACCTCTCCGTAAGTTTCGAGTCCAAGGCCAACGAAAAGGAAGC